>JANNFA010000141.1:0-2996 GCA_031379345.1 Candidatus Omnitrophota bacterium
CGAGACGCTCTCCGATCTCCGCCACACGGTGATGCCGGCGCTGGTTGTGCTGGGTTTGTGTTCGGGTCTGGTGCTCAAACAACCCGACCTGGGCACCGCCGTCACTCTGGCTATGATTGCCTTCCTTCTTTTTTTTGCCGCCGGGTTCCGGCTGAGGCATATGGCGACCCTGATTTTAGCCGCGCTGCCGGCGCTTGCGTATGCCATGCTCGCAAAACCTTACCGCCGCCGGCGTATCCTTGCATTCTTTCATCCTTGGGACGACCCCCGGGGCGTGAGTTTTCAGATCATCCAGTCGTTCCTGGCACTGGGGTCGGGCGGATTATTTGGGGTGGGGCTGGGCAGGTCTCAACAGAAACTTTTTTATCTTCCGCAATCCCACACAGATTTTATTTTTTCGATCATCGGGGAAGAACTTGGTTTTGTCGGAACCGTTGCCGTGGTACTGCTCTTTGCGGTATTTATTTTTTCTGGGATGGTCGTGGTGTTCCGTTCGAAGAACCTTTATTCCCAATTGGTGAGCCTGGGGCTGGTTGGTTTGATCGGTTTAGAAGTTTTGATCAATATCGGCGTCACCTTGGGTGCGTTGCCTACGAAAGGACTCTCTCTCCCTTTTATCAGCTACGGAGGCTCGGCGCTTTTGGCCAACATGATGGCTCTGGGCTTTCTTTGGAATATATCGCGCCAGGCGCTTGAACGCGAGCAAGGCCCTCCGATGGAGGACGCGTGACTTATCTATTCGCTTGCGGTGGCAGCGGCGGACATATCTTTCCCGCTCTCGCGGTGGCGGAAGAATTAGAACGGCGGAATTCCGACACTCGCGTGTTCTATGCTTGCGGAGGACGGGATATCGAGAGCGAAATCTTTCGGGTGGTGCCTAAAGACGCTGTTTTTCCGGTAGAAGGAGCGGCGTTCCGAGGTGCCGGCTCTATCCTCGACCCGCGCTTTCTGTTAAAATTAACTAAGGGATTTTTTCAGGCCCGAACGCTCCTTAAAAAATTGAGACCGACGCTCGTGGCGGGATTCGGAGGATACGTGTCTTTTCCGGTACTGATGGCAGCCAAACAGATGGGAGTGAAGACCGTGCTTCACGAACAGAACGTCTCGCCCGGCCGAGCGAACCGTGTTCTGGCGGGCCTCGTCGGTGCGACCGCCTTGAGCTTCGAGCAGAGCCGCGTCTCTTTTCAAAAGTCCCGCAAGATCCGTGTTACCGGCAATCCTATCCGCTCGTCCATTGAAACCTGCGATCGTACGGAAGCGCTCCGATTTTTTGGGTTCTCGCCGGATAAAAAAACCCTGCTTGTTTTAGGAGGCAGCCAGGGCGCCGAGTCGGTCAACAATCTTTTTCTCTCCAGCCTTGCGTTTTGGGATGAGACCATGAAAAAACAGCTTCAGGTGCTGCATCTTTGCGGCATCATGCTTCCTTCCCAGGCAGAAGAGGCTTGCCGCGACGCCTCCGTCGCGTCGCGCGCCTTCTCATTCTTTGGACGCATGGACCTCGCTTATGGCGCGACCGACCTCTGTCTTGGGCGGGCAGGCGCGACGTTTCTCGCCGAAATAGACGCCAAGGACCTTCCGGCAATCCTGATCCCGTACCCATTTGCAGACGGACATCAACGCATGAATGCGCGTGTGTTTGCCGAAAATCATCGCGCTCGCGTGGCGGAGCAATCCGAGTTGACCCCCCAAAAGCTGGCGGCACTTTTGAAGGAAACCTTGGCAGAGTCCCAGCGCGCGTCCGTGTCTGTGCGACCCTCAGGCGCCTCCAGTGGAAACGCCCGAAGGGCGCTTGCTGATTTCTTTGAGGAGATCGCCTTAACGTGAAGCGTTTACATTTCATCGGTCTTGGCGGGATCGGAATGAGCGGGATCGCGCGCATGCATCTGGAGGCCGGGGACGCGGTGCAGGGAAGTGATGTTAAAAAAGGGACCATCCTGGACGACCTGGAAAGACGCGGCGCAAAAGTGTTTATTGGGCATGATGGCGCTCATGTGGATGGCGCCGATGTCGTGATCTACTCGTCTGCTGTGTCAGGCACTCATCCGGAACGTGTGGAGGCAATGCGGCGCGGCATTCCCGTGCTTCATCGTTCCGAGGCGCTGGCTGCGCTCTGCCAAGGCAAATCGACTCTCGCGGTGGCCGGTACCCACGGCAAAACAACGACCACGGCGCTTCTTGGCATGATCTTGACGGAAGCGAAGAGAGATCCCTCCGTGGTGGTGGGAGGCTGGGTCGAAGATCTGGGAGGCAATGCCGTCTCGGGCAAGGGGCGCGAGATTGTGATCGAGGCGGACGAGAGCGACTCCTCCTTCCTTCGTTTTTCACCCGGCATTGCGGTCATCACGAATATCGAACCGGAACACCTGGATCATTTTGGTTCTGCCCAGCGCATGGAGAAAGCTTTTGAAGATTTTTTAAAGAGACTCACTCCGGGTGGCCGCTGGTTCGGATGCGGAGAAGATGCTGGCGTCCGCGCTCTCGCCGATAAAACAAAAACCGGGACTCTTTACGGTTTTGGCCGACGAAGCGCGGGTTTGTGGGCCGAGAACATCATCGAGTGTCCGGAGGGCAAGCGCGGCGTCTCTTTTGACGCCTGGGACGGAGCGGAGAAACTTGGACGCGTTTCGATGCGGCTCATGGGTCTTCACAACGTCCTGAACGCATTGGGCGCTCTGAGCATCGCGCGTTCTCTCGGTGTGCCTTTTGCCTTTGCTGTCTCGGCCCTGGCCCGCTTCTCCGGCACGGGGCGGCGTTTCGACGTAAAATTTGAGGATGGGAATTATCTCGTGGTGGACGATTATGCGCACCACCCGACGGAGATCGAAAAGACACTTGCTGCCGCGCGCGGACTAAAAAAGAACCGCATCGTGGCGCTTTTCCAGCCTCATCGCTTCAGTCGTACCGAACTTTTAATGGAAGAGTTTAGCCGTTGTTTTTCCGGCGCGGACAAACTTATCCTGACCGATATCTACGCCGCCTCCGAGGCGCCGCGTCGC
>JANNFA010000012.1:0-5915 GCA_031379345.1 Candidatus Omnitrophota bacterium
TTACGGGGATACCTTCCAAGTCATCTAGAGATAAGTGCATCGGCTCAAGGGCAAAGGAGCTTTCCGCGTCGTAGGGGCAGAAGCGCGTGCCAACATCGTTCAAAGGAAGAAGTTGGATAAGACTCATTCCGCATTTGCGGCACCAATCGGCTAAAAGCTCAAGATCCGGAAACTCCCCCACTCCTGTGCTGTGTTTGGACTGGATGGAAAAAAGGGGCGCAAGCAAACCAGCCCGGCGCGCAAGGCCCAAGCGTTTCCAAGCCGGCCCGCAGGCAGACTGAAGGAACGAGTCGTAATCAGTCATGCCGCGCGAAGAATGTGTCCAGCGATGGGGAGGATTTTTTATGAAAGAAGAAACTCACGAAGAAAAGTAGCCAAATCGCGGCATCGATCCCCAACATGACCGGTAGAGGAATCGAAAGATCTTTGCCGAAACAACCGCACTGGTCGATGGGAAGACGGCGCAGAAGAGCAGAGACCAATACGGCGATAAAGACCGTGTTCATAAGCCAGAGCAGCGCCAGAGCGGCGCTCGTCCAAAGTCCCAACACAAAAAGAATGCCCGCGATAAACTCGACCCAAGGCAGAGTAAGTGATAACGCGGTGACGGCCGAGCCGTGGAGAATCTCGAACTTGTCGATCACAGCGGCTAGATTCTGCGGCGGAGAAATGAGCTTCTGAAACCCGGACACAATAAACACGCTTCCCAGCAGCGCTCGGAGAAAAAGGCGGAAAAGAGAAGCGGGCTTCATACGGTCTTTGCCTTGTCAGTAACCGTCTTGATCTCCGCCGACAACGCAGTGATACCTACAGCCAATTTTCCGTTCACGTAGAAGGAAGGTGTCATCACCACTCCGATGGCTTCGGCTTTCTTTTTTTCCTCAGCCACGCTCTCTTTGATCTTGGGATCCTGAACACAAACGTCGAGTTGTTTTAGATCCATCCCGGCGCTTTCAGCATAGGAAGTGAATTTAAAACCCGCATAGTTATCTGTCGCCCAATCGTTCTGATGATTGAGCATCTCCTCATGCAATTTCCAGAACTTACCCTTCTGGCGTGAGGCGCATTCGGCGAAGATTGCGGCTTTCATCCCATTCTTGTGTGTGGGTAGAGGAAAAAAACGCGCTTGCAGGTAGATCTGCCCGGGATGTTCGGCCATCATCTTCTCGAGAGCGGGACGTGCCAACGCACAGGGCGGACACTGATAATCGAAATACTCGGTGATCCAGATTGGCGCCTTTTCAGAACCCAGGGAACGCTCGGCAATACGAGCCTTCATCAACTCTGCGGGGTCGGGCCGGAGTGCACGGAAAGCCAGGACGGCACCCACAGACAGGGCGACAATCGCGGCCGTTGTGAGAGTTTTTTTGTTCA
Source organism: Candidatus Omnitrophota bacterium (assembly GCA_031379345.1). GTDB lineage: Bacteria > Omnitrophota > Gorgyraeia > 2-02-FULL-51-18 > 2-02-FULL-51-18 > JAHFFM01. The sequence continues at coordinate 1,375 of JANNFA010000012.1, forward strand.
TCCTCTACGCCTGTTTCGCCATTCGTGCCGGCATGAAAGTCGGATCCAAGGAAAGCGCCTTTTCAAAATATACATGCGCGGATTTTTCATTCCCCAGACGGCGCTCACCCATGCCCAGATAAAACTCCGCTTGCGCGCGCGTATGGCTGTCCGTGGATAGCTCAAGAGCTTTCCGTAAAAACGCCATTCCGGCGGCCGGATCATCTCCACCCCGGTAAGCCATCATTGTAAGGAACTTTCCTTTTCCAAGCAATGTTGGAATATGTTCTTTATTTAGGGCAAGCCCTTTTTCCCAGGAGAGACGGGCTTCTTGGAAAAAATCACCTTTTTCGAGAACAGAAGCTTCTTTTCTGGAAGCGTCGACCAGCGCCTCCGCGTAAACGGAGAATGTGTCGGGGTCGTTTGAGGAATCCTGCGTTGCTTTCTTTAGAATAGATAATTTAAGAGCCATGTCCCCGCCCTCACCCGCTTCATGCGCCATGGCAGAGGGCTTATAGAGCTGCCAGCCCGGCTCCTTGTCACCGACTTTCTTAGTCAGACCGCGGAACACACGCAAGATGGCATAACGCGGGTTGCCCCACACAACCGGGATGGCGGTGATCCACGCGGGAAGCTTGGGCTCCAGGTCCGCAAGAAGCGCGTCGAGCGTCATGCCTTGACGCACACGCTTTCCGACCTCCTCCGTAAAAAAATCTTCTATCTTAAGCAAGAGTTGGATCTCGTTTTCGTAGGCGAGAGGGCCGTGACCCGGGATGACATGCGCCGGTTTGGTCTCCAAGAGACGCGCAATTGTCTTCTGCCACTGGCCATCCCCTTGCAAACCCTCATCCCACACCGGCTGGCCGAATATCGGAAAACTTCCCGTCATCACGGTGTCCCCGCTCATCACAACCCCTTCTTTTGGAACATGGACGGCCGTCGCATCATCTGTCTCGGCGGTGCCGGCAAAAAAAAGACGAAGCGGCATATTGCCTAGGTCGAGTGTCATCTCACCCTCAAACGTCTTTTCGGGCAGGAACGGATCCTTTCCTAATTCAAAACCTCGGCCGGAAAGAAATTCCTTCTGTCGGGGCGCGCGAATAACCATAAACTCTTTGGTGAGTTTTGAGCTGACGACTGTCGCACCCTCCTTTTTGAAAAGCGCGTTGCCATTCGTGTGGTCCCAGTGGTAGTGCGTATTGATGACATACTCGATGGGCTTTTCCGTCACGGTGCGGACCAGACGTAAAAGCTCGGATGCCGAAGGAAAGTTCACCTGCGTATCGATGACCGCGACGGAGCGGTCGCCGACCACGAAAGAAGAGTTCGTGATATTTCGGAGGATATACACGCGCTCCGTAACGCGATGGAGCTCACCATAGCGCCGCGGCGCGAATGGGTTGGGGTCGGTCTTAGGACTTTTTGGGGGTAAAGATGTGTGAGGAATGACCATAAAATGCCTCCGCCGCTTCCATCAGCGTTTCTGAGAGCGTCGGATGAGGGTGTACGGTCTGGGCCAGATCTTCGGCCGTTGCGCCCATCTCTACCGCAAGAACACCCTCAGAGATCAGGTCACCCGCTCCGGCTCCGGCGATACCGACACCAAGGATCCGGTCTGTCTCGGGTTCTAGAACAAGCTTGGTCATGCCCTCGCCGCGGTCAGTTGATAGCGCGCGGCCGGAAGCGCCCCATGGGAAACGAGCTATCTTCACTTCAATGTTTTTGGCGCGTGCTTCTGACTCGGTCAGACCGCACCAAGCCAGTTCCGGCTCGGTGAAAACGACCGCCGGGATCACGACGTTCTCATACACGCTGGATTCGCCGCAAATGGCTTCGACCGCGATGCGCCCTTCTTTTACGGCCTTGTGCGCGAGCATCAATCCGCCCACCGCGTCGCCGATTGCGACGATCTTCGGGTCGGCTGTCTCTAGCCGCGTGTTCACTTTGATAAAACCTTTTTCATCCATCTGTACTTTTGTGTTCTTCAAGCCCAGGTCCGCGGTATTTGACGCTCGGCCGACTGAGACGAGCACACGGTCATACAGCTCTTCGACTTTTTTACCGTCGAACTCCATGCTTACCTTGATCTGCTTGCCGCTCGTGGCCATTTTGGAAACTTTAGTGCCCAAACGCACGGCGCTGAAATTCTTCTCGGCATATTTGACCACATAGCGCGCGAGATCCGCATCGGCACCGGCCAGGATCGAGGGGAGCGCCTCGACCATCACGATCTTTGACCCGAGCGCCGCGTACACAGTGCCAAGCTCCATGCCAATATACCCGCCGCCGACGATCAAAAGACTTTTTGGGACATCCTCGATCTCGAGTGCTTCCGTAGAGGTCATCACACGAGGGTTGCCGAGGTCGAACGCCTTGGGCAACGCGGGCTTCGAGCCCACGGCGATGATCGCTTTTTGAAATTTGATGAAACGCTGGCCTTCTGGAGTCTCGACGCGAAGCGTGTCCGAGTCCTCGAAATAACCGCGGCCCGTCAATACTTCCACGCCTCGCCGCTGCGCCGTACCCGCCACGCCTTGAGATAGTTTATCGATGATCCCATCCTTCCAGGCACGGAGCTTGTCCAAGTCGATCTTGGGTTTGGCGAATTCGATGCCGCGGCTCTTGGATAGTTCGCTTTCATGAACCAATTTCGTCGCGTGTAAAAGAGCCTTGGAAGGGATGCAGCCCCGATTCAAACACACGCCGCCCAGTTTTTTGTCCTGATCGATCAAGACGACTTTCCTGCCCTTGTCGGCGGCGTAAAAAGCGGCCGCATAACCGCCCGGACCGGCACCCAGAACGACGATATCCACTTGAACGGGCTTGGAGACCATTAGAGCTTCACTTCTTTTTCATCAAAGGATTCCAGCGCTTGAGCCAGAGCGATCACAAAGCGCGCGCCATCCGCCCCGTCGATAACCCGGTGGTCATAAGACACGCCGAAGGGCAGGACGAGACGACCGTCGGAGGACTTTTTGCCTTTGCTGACCCCAAGGATCGCCACCTCGGGCTTATTGATAATAGGCGTGAAGTAGCTGCCTCCGATACCGCCTAGGTTCGACACGGTGAATGTGCCGCCCTTCAAGTCGTCAATGGAAACTTTACGGGCGCGCGTTTTCTCAGCGAGCTCTTCCAGCTCTTTCGAAATTTGCGTGAGGTTCTTTTTATCAACGTCCTTCAAAACAGGCACGATCAGACCCTGTTCAGTGTCGACCGCGACGCCCAGGTGATAATAATCCTTATAAACAACTTCTTGTGTGTTCTCATCCAGACTGGCATTGAACATGGGGTACTTTTTAAGCACGGAGACAAGCGCCTTCAGAATAAAGGACGTGAGGGTCAGTTTTGCGCCCTTCTTTTCATATGCGGCAACATATTTTTTGCGGAGGTCCATGAGCACGGTGATGTCCACGTCCTCAAATTGCGTGACATGCGGGATGGTCGTCCATGATTCCGTCATCTTCTGCGCGATTTTCTGGCGCAGAGAAGAGACGGCCTTCTTGTGGACGGGGCCCCATTTTGAAAAGTCCACCGATGCCGCAGCGACGGTGTCCGCCGCGATTTTTGGCGGAGAGGCACCGTGAAGCGCGAGGTTTTGCAGGTATTGGACAAAATTGCGCAAGTCCGCAAGAGAGATGCGGCCTCCGTTTTCGGTACCGCGCACACGTGATAGATCAATTCCTAGATCCTGCGCAAGCTTGCGCACGGAGGGCGAAGCCGGTGGCGGTGAGCCACTCGGTGAAGAATATTGATAAACACCGGAAGAGAGCACGGTGGAAGGCGCGGGTGCTTGATAGGAGGGCGCCTGAACCGTCCGAGCAGACGGGGCGGGCGCAGAAGCGCTTCCATTTCCGGCGCCGAGACTGACAATGGACTGCCCGACGGTCACCTTGTCGCCCACCTTCACGAGGACCTTTGTCACCACCCCGTCTTGTGTGGAGGGGATGGGTGCGACCGCTTTTTCATTTTCGAGCTCGATCAGTGTCTGGTCTTTTTTTACGGTGTCGCCTTCTTTGATATAAATAGAAACAACGGTGCCACTGTCGGCGCCTTCGCCTAGATTGGGAATCTTTATATCCATGGATGTGCTTTCTTTGGGTCGATGTTGAGTTCTTTGATTGCTTTTGCGACCACGTCGCGGCCGATCTGCTTCTTTTCCGCGAGCGCGTACAGCGTCGCGAGTACGGTGTGCTCGGCGTTCACTTCAAAAAATCTGCGCAGATTCACTCGTGTGTCGCTGCGGCCAAAACCATCCGTGCCCATCGTCATGAGCCCGCCGGGCACCCAAGGCGCGATCTGGTCGGCCACGATCTTCATGTTGTCAGAAACCGCGACGAATACGCCCTTTTCCTTTTCAAGCAATGTCTCGATATAGGACTTTTTAGGCATCTCGGAGGGGTTCAGCATATTCCAACGCCGCGCATTCAAGGCCTCGGTCCGCAATTGTTTATAATTCGTCGCACTCCAGACATCCGCCGAAACCTGATAATTTTTCGCAAGGATCTCCTGCGCACGCAACGCTTCGCGTAGGATCGAACCGGAGCCGAATAGCTGCGCCTTGT
>JANNFA010000055.1:0-14775 GCA_031379345.1 Candidatus Omnitrophota bacterium
CAGACCCCCGGACGTATCAAGGACATGGCCGCACAGAACCAGACGCTTGTGAAAGAGACGGCGGAGATGCACTACAATATGGGAGTTTTTTTTACGGAGAACAAAAAGTTTGAGCAAGCCGAGAAGGAATACCTGCGCGCACTGGATTTTGATCCGAATAACTTGAAAGTTCATTATAATTTAGGGTATCTTTATGCCGAGGACATGGAACGGCACGACAAGGCGATGTTCCATCTCGAAAAATATCTGCAGATAGATCCGAACTCAAAAGAGTCGGAGACTATCCGCAGTTATATCGCCACGCGGCAAACGTGGAACGCCGGAGCGCCTAGTAGCGGTAAGAAGCGCTGAGCCGGAATTTTAATAGGATATGATCGAAGCAAAGAACCTGACAATGTGTTATGGCTCCACGCGAGCCGTAGACGATGTCTCGTTTAAGATTGGCGAGAGACAGATCGTCGGATTTCTGGGCCCAAACGGCGCGGGGAAGAGCACGCTGATGCGTGTGCTCACCACTTTTCTGTATCCCACGAGCGGCACCGCGCGGGTGGCGGGTTTCGATGTCCGCGAAAAACCGCTCGATGTCCGCCGGGCGATCGGCTACCTTCCTGAGACCCCTCCTTTATATACCGACATGCGGGTGGACGAGTACATCGATTTTACGGCCCGCGCCCGCGGATTGAAGGGGGCGCTGCTTCGTCAGCGCAAGGAGTGGGTGGTGGATGCCTGTGGCGTCGTGCCGGTGTGGAAACACGGAGTCCATGAGCTTTCGTTGGGTTTCCGCCAGCGTGTCGGTCTGGCGCAAGCACTCGTCCATGACCCGCGGGTCGTCATTCTGGACGAGCCGACCACAGGTTTGGACCCTCTTCAGATCGTGGGAGTCCGTGAACTTATCAAAAAGCTCGCTCAGAATAAGACCATCCTTTTCTCGACCCATATCCTTCAAGAGGCCGCGGCTATCTCCGACCGTCTTTTCATTATGAACGCCGGCCGCCTCGCCGCGCAGGGCACCGTCGCCGAACTTCAGGGTCGTGAGCCATCGTTGGAAGCCGCGTTCCTCAATATTTTCAGGACCTCCAAATGATCTCGATCTTTCGTCGGGAACTTTCGTCTTATTTTCAGTCCGCGATCGCCACGATATACCTCATCGTTTTTGTCGGTTTCGCAAACGGTCTTTTCATGCTCCAGTTTTTCCAAGTGGGGAAGGCCGACATCCGGCCCTTCTTTTATTCGCTTCCGTTCACGCTGAACTTATTTCTCCCGGCCCTTGCCATGCGTCTGTGGGCCGAGGACAGACGAAGCGGGACATTCGAGCTTCTCCTTACCTTTCCTATGAAGCCGCGCGCTTTGGTATTTGGAAAGTATCTGGGAGCCCTCGCTTTTTATCTGATCGCACTTGCTTCGACTTTTACTATTCCGGTGATGCTTTCCTGGATTGCTCCGCTCGATCCGGGTCCGGTCATCGGGGGATATCTCGGCGCGGCTCTCTTAGGCGCTCTTTACCTGGCTTTGGGTGCGCTTATTTCAGGACTTTGCAAGGACCAGATCGTGGCCTTTGTCCTTTCGGCGGTCGCAGCCTTCTTCCTTTTTTATCTTGGCACGGATATTTTTGCGGCTCCGATTGACGGTTGGCTTTCTCCTCTAGGAACTTTTTTGAAAGAACATCTTGGGATAGCCTCGCGATTGAATGGATTTAATAAGGGTGTGCTGGATGTGCGTGATACGTTTTATTTTTTGACGGCAATCGCAATACTTCTATTTCTTAACGGTCTTTTTCTTGACTCGCGCATCCGTCAAAAATCTAGATGGTTGCTCATTGCCGTCTCGTCCCTCGCCGCGGCGCTTTTTATTCTTTTGAATGTTTTGCTGCAGACTCTGCCGCCCGCACGATTTGACCTGACCGAGGGTCGTATCCATACGGTCTCGGACGTCACTAAAAAAATCCTATCCGGGCTTCCGACGCCTGTCGAGGCGACGCTCTACATCACTCCCGCAGAGAGCATGCCCACGGCTCTCAAGAGTCTTCAGACCGACATTACGGATAAACTGGAAGAGCTTCGTTTGATTTCCAATGGGAAATTCTCCTACCGCGTCCTGCGTCCCGACTTGTCCGCCAAGGACGAAGCGTTGATGAAGGAAATGAAGGAGGAAGGCGTCGCGCCTTTTCAGGTCGAGTCTGTCCAGCAGGATGAAGTGGGCGTAAAATTAATCTTTTCCACCCTTGTTCTCAAACAGAGCGACAAGCGCGACATTCTTCCGCGCCTTGTTCCACAGGTTTTGGGAGAACTGGAGTATCAGCTTCTATCCCGCATCCACAAGATGACGCTGGAAAGTCCGCCAAGGATTGCGGTTTTTGCTCCCGTGGAAGGACGCGCGGTCAATGAAGAGATCGACCGCATCCTCGCGGGTGACGCCAAAGAACCCGAAAAGACCTACGAGGATGATTTTAAAACGGCGGTCCTTCTTATCCGAAGCAATGGTTATGACGCCGTCCGCACCGCATTGACCAAAGATGACGGCGTTCCGGAGGGCACGAAACTTCTTCTATTGTTGGCCCCGGGCGCGCTGAGCGACGAGCAGAAGGGCCAGATCGAACGGTTTCAGGCGGGCGGCGGTACAGTCGTTGTGGCGGCTCAGCCTTATAATTTCAGCTATGCGCGCGGGGAGTCTGCCTTAGAAGCGGTGCCTCAAAAACAGGACCTGTCCATCAACACGCTTCTTAAAAAATGGGGAGTCCAGATAAGCGAGGATATTCTGCTTGATGAAAGCTCTCAGGTCATCTCACTGACTTCGGGGCAGAGGGTCGGTCCTTTTGCGCTGGAGATGCCTGTAAAACTTCCCAACCAAATTATTGTCCGGGACAGTCAGATAAATCGCGAAGCCCCCATCACAAAGCGCATCCCGTCCCTGGCGTATCTTTGGGGTTCGGCGCTCACCCTCGACAAAGCGGTGCTTGAGACCAAAAAAATTCAATCGACCGTGCTTTTTACCTCGAGTCCGCGCAGTTGGACTCTTCCCTTACCCGGAAATCTGACCGAGGGCAATACGCGCGCTCCCCAAGGAGGAATCAAGGGAAATTACACGCTTGCCTTGATGCTCGAAGGGAAATTCAGCGATGCGCCGGACGCCAAGCCCGGCAAGCTTCTGGTTATCGGATGCTCGCGGGCGTTCAGCGAGGACCTGATCCAGAATGCCGGCAACCTCAACCTGTTTGCGAATATTGTGGATGGCCTGGCGTTGGGGGAAGACATGCTCTTGATACGCTCCAAAGCGGCGCCGCTTTTGGATATTCGGCCTTTGAAGAATGGGGAGAAGATTGGCTTCCGACTTTTTGCCGTGTTCTTAGTTCCCGGACTTCTTCTGGGAGCCTCTCTAGTGAAGCATCTCATCCGCCGCAAAGAAAAAGAGTTCTATCTGTCCGCTATCCGGTCTGTGCGCTCTTGAAGAATAGCCGAACGGCGCTTTTTGGGCTTGTCGTCTTGGCTTTGGCTTTGACGTGGTTTTCTTACACGATGAAAAACCAAATCTTTGAGCAGCCGTCACCGCGGGCCCTCAGAGCTTTTGTCAATGCATCCTGGGGAATGTCTAAGGCCGAAGTCGAAAAGGCCAATGGAGTGCCTTTGGAGCGAGCGTCTTCTTCTTTGAGATTCTACAAAAATCAGCCCGGCGCGGACGATTCGCGCTACCAGACTTGGAAAGCAGAAGGCCAGCGATTCCTGGGCCGCCCAGGGACGGTTCACTATACTTTTCTGAATGACCGTCTTTTTGTTTTTCATATCTTTGTCACGGACCCGGATGGAGAAAAGTTGGACGCTGATATGAAAAATTACCTCGACCATAAATTTGGCTCTGATTTTGGCACTGAGGAGGATGACCCAGCGCTCAAGCGCATCTGGGAAGATGGACAACGCATCGTCAATTACTGGTTCTATGAAAGAAAGGCTTCGCTTTTAGGCCGATACAAAGCGGGTTATGGGGTGCTCTACCGCGCGCTGGAGAATCAGGCTCCCATTGATTCCTGATAGGGCATGACCTATAATCGTTACATATTGGAGGAAACATGAAAAAATCCGGCGCAGTATCCATAGCAGCACTTATCGCACTGGCACTATTCCCCGCAAACGCTTTCTCGAAGGACGACAATGCCGGTCAAGAGACCGCCGCAACGGTTGCGCCCAAACGGACCGCTGCAGATGAGCAAAAGATTACCGAGGAGCGCAAGCGCACCCAGGACGCCCGCAAGGATCTGAATGGCTCAAGCTGGGAGGTCCAATTCAAGTCCCAGGACCCCAAAATCAAGGATGTGAAAGATAAATTTACCTTCCAGGACGGAATGTTCAAAAGCGACCATTACATCGGGGACGGATACACTCCCACAAACTACAGCATCACTATGTCCGGTGAGGGCACGGAACGTGCCGTGTGGGAGACCATGCTTTCAGCCAAGGAAGGACAGATATTCATCCGCGGAGAGTGGGAAAAGGACAAGATGAGCGGGAATATCACTGAGCAGCTGGATGGGGGTAAAAAGGTGGTAGAACGCTACTTCACTACGGAAGCACGCAAGGCCATCCCAGTCGAATCTAAGGCCAAAGACGAGGCGGCCAATTCTGGCGCCAAGGTGCAGGAATCTGCTACCACCGAGGAAGAGTCCTCGGCCCTAGTCTCTAAGGAAGAGGCTCCCTCCGCAGTACCCGCTTTTGTGCCCGGGACGACAGACGAGAACCGTTGACAAAAAGACTTAATTAGGGTATATTCTAATTGTAGTACTAGATTCTTTGATATAGTTGTTAATTAGTGATAAAGGCAAACCCAGGGTAACCTGGGGGCGCAAAACCGTGCACCCACTCCGTGGGTGTCCGCCATCGTATTAGTTGGCGGACGTCCAAGGCCGGGTCGGCAGGCTGCCGCGAAATACGATCCAGGCACGGTTGGTTGCCTGGTTTTTTTTGTTCCAGAGTGAAAGTGCCAGGCACTCCGCCCTCAGAAAGAAGAAGTTAGAAGAAAAAATGCCCAGGTTGCCGAGAATCCGAGTCGAAGGAGCGATTTACTACGTGACTTCAAGAGCGATTCAAAATGAAGGCATCTTCAAAGACAAGGACGATTTCAAGATGTACCTTGACCTGGTTAGAAAATATAAAAGTCAGCATAAGTTCAGGCTCTATTCCTATTGCCTGATGCCGGACCACCTCGAACTCTTGGTCGAGACCGGGGAGGACGCCTCTATTTCCGAGATCATGCACGATTTAAACTCCCTCTACACCAAATACTTCAATGGCCGCTATGACAAGAGGGGTCATCTGTTTGAATCGCGATTCCGTTCGGTGTTGGTGGAAAAGAGTCAATACCTGGCCGCAGTGACGCGCCATATCCACCGCGTTCCGACGAACCCCAAGGAATACGCCAATTCGAGTTTCCATCTCTATATCGACGCTTCTTCCGATACCGCGGCGCCCGACATGCGTTCCGAGATGAATGAAGTGCTCGAGTTTTTGCGCCACAAGGACAACCCCGTCTCCTATGAAAAATATGTCATGGATGGAGATGCTAAAGACATGGCGGCACTGAGTAAAAATCTTCGGCGCGGGCAGGTCCTTGGCTCGGATACGTTCCAGCAGACTGTCAAGAATAGGGTAGAAGCGCATGTTGAAGAATTGAGGGAAGCGGTCAAGCCCTCAGGCCCCGGCCGCACGACGCTTTTCTTTATCGGAGGCTTTGTGCTCGTAGTGACAGCCGCAAGTGCCTATCTTTATGTGAGTAAGGCGAAGGTCGAGACACAATACTCGCAGCTTCTGAAGGAGAAGGAAAAGGAGTTTGCTGAGAAGGCGCAGTTTGAGAATAGAAGCCCGCTTGCGTTGACGGAGCTCGACGGCACGGCTTGGCGTGTCGACATGGTCGCGCTTCCTGCAGGCAAATCGAACGAAATATTGCATGACACTCTCCATTTCACGGAAGGACTGGTCTGGTCACAGCGCAGCGCCGAGCTTGGGTTCAAACCGGCGCGTTACACGGTGCTTGTTCGTCCAGGCAGCGTCACGACCTGGGAGACGCAGATGAGTGATGGCCGCGGGAATGTCACGACCTGGCGCGGCGATTGGCAGGGCGATGTGATGAAGGGCGTTTCTCGGAATGCACCCGCAGGAAAAGAACCGCAGGTTTTCTCATTTTACAGTGTCGGATGGAACTATACGACCGAGACAGCCATGGCCTCTCAGGGGGGTCTCCAATGACAGCCAAGAGCCGCAAAGCTATCGTCCAATATTGGCTCTGGAAGCATTGGATGGGAACGTCCCTCTTTGTGTTTTTAATTCTTTTTAGCTCACAGGCTTTTGCGGAAGTGAAGGCCATCCAAACCAAACCACTAGAACAGAAAAGTGCCCTCAAAGTTCCAGCGTCCGCTCCAGCCAAAAGCGCTTCGGCCAAAGACGAGAAGAAAAAAGATGAGAAGATCGTCGAAAAGGTCGGGACGGGAAATCTCGTATTTATAAAAAAGACTAAGGCGGCAGTCGAATTCAAATCAGGCAAGGATGTGCCTCTCGAAGAGATGTACTTGCCCTTCAGCAAAGACTTCAAATTCACAAACGTAAAAGATTATTCCGAGCTCGGGTATGGGGATACCGTCAAGGTGAAATACCAGGAGACGGTCAAACCCGGGGCGAAACCAAGCGACCCGCCGCAGGTCGGAAACAGAATGGCCGTCGAGATTACGCTGGTGAAGAGCGTACAGCCACCCAAGCCTCCCAAAGTACAGGGCGAAGCGCTTTTGGCGAAGGAGGTTCTTCGTGTCTAAGAGCAGAGGCCTCCTCATCGGTTTTGCCATGACCCTCTTCACTGGGGGGCTTTTGCTATCTCAGGACGCGGAGGCTTACCAGATCAAGCGCGTGGTGAGGGGCACAACCAGTCTGGCGACAGGTACCGAAGTCGGCTCCGTCGACCTGACAGCTTCTCTTGGAAGTGAAATGTTGAACCTCGACCGCACCGTCGTCCTGATCACAAACTCCGATGTGGATGCGACAGACCAACGCGAAGCGGATGTGTTTGCCACCCTGGATGATGACCATACGATAACCTTGGTGCGTCAAAGGGCCACTGCAACTACGAACAACATCGAGTATCAGGTTATCGAGTTTGTCTCGGGCGTGACTGTCTACGCAGGACTTACTGTCATGCCTGATCCAGCGTCGGGGACCGCGACCTCCGGCATCACGGTCGATAAATCGATCACATTGCCGGCCTCCATTGAAGTGGCAAAGAGTTTTGCCATCATCAAATGGAAAAGTTATACCACCACTTCTGGGGCAACGGAAAATGAATACTACACTTTCTCGTGTACGTTTACTTCTATCTCCGGCGGTCTGTCGAGCAAACTTCGTATCCAGCGAAGCGAGTCGAACGCGAACTACCGCGCGGATGTGGCCTATCAGGTCATCTCCTTCGGAAGTGATTCGGATATCAATGTGCAATATGGGTCTACGACGGTCAGCACCACGAGTAATACAGCGACGCTGAGTCCTGCTGTTGTCACGGCAAAATCGGTTTTATTTATGACCTATCTGCCGGCCAGTGCTACGAATGGTGCAGAAGACCAGCAATGTCTAGACGGACAGCTCACCAATACTACAACGCTGACGTTTACGAGAAAGACTGCGACAAGCACCTCCGTTGCCAATTGGTTCCTGGTGGAGTTCAAGGACGAAGTTTTTACTCAGAGCGGAAGGGTCCAAAACAGTACTGCCTCTGCGACGCTTCGCGACACGACTGTCACAGCGTCTACGATGGCTCGCGCTTTCAATATTCATTCCACGTCATGGAATCTTGCGGCCACCACCGGTGTGGACGACGTGCGTGTCAGGGCCTATTTGACCAGCACGACCAATCTAAGGATGTATCGTGAGGGCACCATCGGCGGTGACACCTTTGTTTCTTATTTTATTGGAGAACTGCCGCCGCTTAAAGTCACCGTGCCGGATGGCGGAGAGAGCTGGACCGTCGGTGATACGCAGAACATCACTTGGGAGATCGCTAAGGATCTAAAAACAGGCGGAAGCTGCAGCGGTGGTGTCGCGAACTATCATCAATTGACAATAGATGCCTATGTCAACAACGGCTGGCAAAATATCGCGACCAATGTTTGCCCTAGCGCGACAGGGGACACTGGAAGTTACAGCTGGTCGATCCCGGATGTGCTGAGCGCTAACAATGTAATAGGCACAAACGTCAAGGTACGCATTAAAACGCAGGTGGCGCAGACGGGCAGCCGTGATTTTGATACCTCACGTGTCAATTTTACGATACTTGGCTCGCTCAGCGCGCCTGTGATGACCGGGAGCATGCCGGTGTTGGTTGGCGACACGAGCCGCACGATCACCTGGACCCAGCATGGCAACCTCGGAGATGTGAAGATAAATGTTTCCACCGACGGCACGACCTGGAATGATGGTTCTCTGACACTGGCGAATAAAGGCGGTCTTCTTGCGACCGTGACACCGGCCGTCGGTACCAGCGGTAATTTGACGTGCACGGGCTCGATGGCCACGCTGAATTGTACCTACACCTGGAACCCCATCCCGGATCTAGCCTCTACGGCAGTCAAAATCCGACTGCTGCAAAAAATAAAGGATATTTCATCCTCTACGAATCCTAATGGGACGTTGATCGTGTTCACGACTTCAGCGACGCACGGTCTTACTGCGGGAGAAACAGTACAGATAAGCGGACACAACAACCCGGCACTTACGGGGGGGGCTGCAACCGGGACTGTTTCCGCTACCAATCTGACGACAACCGCCTTTTCGATTACCGGTGTCAACGGGAACAACGGTGCGGCCGGTACGGCTATCGGCAACGTTTCCAGAGGCATCAACGGGACCTCTGTTGTATCAGCCACCTCCGCCTCTGCTTTTGAGATCAGGCCGAGCTTGACCTTGACCGCTCCGGCGGATACGGACCAATGGAATCGTGGTCTGACAAAAAATATTACTTGGACGACGAATGGTTCTGTGGGCAATGTGGATATCTATCTTTCTTACAACAATGGCAGTACCTATCCCACTACGATTGCGACAAACGTTTCCGGCGGTGCCGGTCCGACCTATAGCTATGCATGGGCGATCGGCTCTTCAGAAACACTGACTACAAGCGGCAAGATCAAAGTTGTTCAAACAGGGCAGAGTCCGACAAGTTACACCATCGGTGACACGGTGCCTGATGGGGGAGACGGAGCATTCGATATCATCGCTTCTCTTACTTTGACGAATCCGGTGGGTAGCCAGAGTCCGCCCTGGCGAGTTTCGAATGATGAAACAGTTGCTTGGACCGTAGGTGGCGGCAGCGGCGTCACGCTTGTAGACGTTTATTATTCCACGAATTGCGTCGGGACCAATTGCGCGACCTCCGCGACCTGGACGCTCCAGGCCGATGATGTGAGCGCGGCGGCGGGTTCCTATACTTGGACCAATCTACCGACCGGTCTCAAAGGGGCAGCCACGGGCATCAAGCTCGTCGGAAACAACAATGCAAATATCGTCGATATCAAAGGCCCGTTCGACACAAAGGCAAAAGACGTTCTGACGGCGCCCGGACCGACCTGGCGTGTGGGGGCGAATCAGACCATCTCTTGGGCCTCTTATGGTTCGCCTGCGGCGCTGACCGTGGACTGGGGAACGAACGGTGTCGGCGGTCCTTGGCCGAATAATATCGCTACCGGTGTCACGGGAACCACTCAAGCGTGGAACAATATCCCTTCCACAGCCATTTCGTCCAATGTGTCCATCAAGGTGTATGAACCGTCGGATTCTAATCTGACCACCGGCGTTGCGGCCGCTTCCGCGGCTTTCTCGGTCAAACCCAATATCACGAATGTGGTGCTGAATACGGGCTGTCCGAGTTCTTGCACCCCGGCGACTGTTTTCAATATTGGAAATACGATGCGCATCACTTGGTCGGTCGCGCCTTCCAGCCACACTGAGACTGTGGACGTGAAACTGGATATCGCCAGCGGCACAGGGGGTTTCCCGACGACCATCGCCAGCGCGACAGCCTCGACCGGTTACGCCGATTGGGTCATTCCGGATAATGCTACTTACGATACGAATACGCTCAGGATACGCGTCATTCAGCAGTCAGACAGCGCCGTTTATGCGGATTCCGGCAGCGGCACGTCAGATTTTGAGATCAAGGGCAATGTGACCATCACCAATCCGACGGGCCCCTGGAAGATCGGCACGCAACAGAACATCACGTTTACTAAATCGGCCGGTGTATCCGCCGTCGACATCCTCTATGCGCTCGACGGCGCGACGTTTAACGATCCCTCGACCGCGACCAAGACGGCCGTCTCCAATTATTCGGGTTCTTCGCCATATGCGTGGAGCATCCCCAATGATGCGCTGGATATTGTTTCTTCATCCATTTATAACGACGTCAAAACGACGGTCAAATTCCGTGTCGTAGACCATAACGACAGCACCATCGTCGCGACGGCCACAAACACGATCACACTGCGTAAGCAGTACACGAATATCGCGGTGCCTTCCAGCGTCCTTTATGTGGACGACAACACGACCCTTTTAAGCAATATCACCTGGACGACAAAAGGAAATACGGATGTCACGCACCCGGTAAAACTTTTTTATTCGACAAATAGCGGCGGGGACAGCTATCCAAACCCGATCCCTGTTGCGGGCACTGCACTTTCCGACACGGGTGCTTATTTGTGGCTGGTGCCAGATTCCATCGGCGGAAACCGCCGCATCCGCGTGAAATCCTCGACAGATCCGACTGCGGTCTTCGACGACATGACTTCAGATTTTACGATACGGGGCAAGATCGACCAGCTGGTGCCGACTGCCAGCGGCCTAGTCTACGATTATAACGCGCCTATCGCCATCAGCTGGTACAACCACGGGACGCTGGGCGCGATGACCGTGAAATTCGACAACGGTTCGACCGTCACCACGATCAAGAGCCTGGCTTCCACGACGGCGAACGCCACGAATACTTATACCTGGACCACCGGTGAGACCGGATTTCCACCGGCCGTCGGCGCCACCTATAAGATCAAAGTCGAACAGGATTCAGACAGCTCCAATGTGTTTACCACTTCCGCAAATAATTTTAGAGTGAAGGGAGTGCTCAATCTGACCACGGCTAATTCGGACGGTTTGTGGGGAAATGTCGGCGACACGGTAAACATCACTTGGACAAAGAGCCCTTCGGCCTTTTCGGACAACCAAATCTACCTTTACTATTCGACGACGGGCGCCACTACTTGTGCGGACGGTTCCTGGACTGCGATTACACCGGCTCCCAACACGACCACCGGTTCTCCAGCTTCGTGGGGATTTGTCGTGCCCAATGGCGCTGTCAACAGCACTGCTTTTAAACTTAAAATACAAGATGCTGCTTCCACAGACTGCTCGACAGTGACGAGCTATGATATTTCGGATGCGACAAATGCCACCATCAAGGGACGCATCGCGACGGTCACGGCGGCGGGTTCTCCCTGGCTGCTCGGGACCACGCAGAATATCGGTTGGACGAGCAACCCGTCCTCGCAGGGAAATGTCCTGGTAGAAGCGTCCATCAACGGCGGCGCTTATCAACCCGTCACCGGTGTCTCCGGAACTTCGACGGTCACTTCACAGAGCTCGCCTTTCCCATGGACGATCCAGGAAGGTTTCCTGTCCAACGATTATGAGGCGAATGTCCTTTTCCGCGTGAAACTCATCAGCGATCCGAACAATGTGTACTCGGTATTGGCATCGCCTATCATCGTCAAAAAGCGCTACACAAGCGTGGCGGTTCCTGCTTCGACGCTTATTGTAGGGGAGAGCAATAGCATTACATGGAACACGCAGGGAAATGTCGGCACGCCCAACCAGGTGGTGCTTACCTATGACACGTCGAGCGGGTCCGGCGGATTCACGGGACAGATCAACAGCGGCAATCCTATCACGGACAATGAGACCTATTCCTGGACAGTGCCAGATTCCATCGGGACCAACCGCGTGGTGCGAGTGAAATCGAGTCCATTTCCGACCGATGTGCTGGGAGATTCGGGAACATTTAGCATTAAGGGTAAGGTGGTGCCGGATTCTGCCATCGACAACCTGACCTTAGTGGTGGGTCAGGCCGCCAATATTAATTTCGCAAAATACGGCACGCTCGGTAACCTTAAGATTGAGTATATCCACAATGGGAACTCCACGATCATCTCACCGGATCCTGCGGGGACCAACCAGGCCACTTCCTTCAACTGGTCCTCGGTTATTGCTACAGACTCGGGCGCCAACAATGTGATCGACGTCGGCGGTTCGCAGAATAGCACGCTGAAATTTACGGGCCTGACACATGCGGGAACAGGCCTCGAGGCAACGGCGACCTCCGCGGATTTCCAGGTGCGCGGCGATATCAACAACATGCAATTTGACGCGGCTGGAACGGAAGGGCAAGTTCTTTATATTGCTTCTTCACACCTCATTCGCTGGAAGACCAATGGCGATGTCGGCAACGTGAAGATCCGTGTCGATACGAACAATGACGGCACTTTTGAACAAATCACCGGGCCGGATGCAACCTATCCGAATGGAGATTCCGTTCCTTATAACTACGATGGGGATGGCGCCGGAACAAATTGCGGAAGCTTAGCGACAGATTATCACTGCTGGGAATGGACGGTGCCGGACAATTCCTCGACGGTCGCGCAGGTGCGCGTCGAAAGTATCAGCAATCCGTGGCATGCCTCGAACCCCATGGCGACTTATGCACTGACTAGCTCCTCAACCCCATTCCGTATCCGCGGTACCTATTCGAATGTATTGCCGACCTCTGCCGTCAAATGGAAGGTCACCTCGGTCAATAATATTGATTGGACGGCCAACGGCAACATGGGCAATGTGAATATCACTCTTTTATACGATTCGGATGCGAACGGTTCCTTGGATGCTACCAGTACGCTTGCCACGAACAACTCTACAAAGCCGTTTCCTTGGACAATTGCTTCGGGTCTAGTGACAGAGACCGCCAAGATACGAGTTCAGCAGACCTCGGATGGATCAGGTACCGTAAATGCGGATTCGGCCACATTCAAGATCAAACCGAAACTCCAACTCACTGCGCCTAACAGCAATGCCGACCAGTGGGTGGTGGGTTCTCAGCCCGACATTACATGGGCCGCACCGGTGGGCAGCGCCTCCGCTTTTAAGATCAATGTGTCCACGGACGGAGGCACGACTTGGAATGACGGAGCGGTAACGCTGGCCAATAAGGGCGGAGAGATCACGCCGTCTCAGGCCTCCGCGTCCCTGGCTTACACTTGGACGATTCCGGATGCCATGACCAATCAGGGCGTCGTGCGTATCCGCAAGGTGGGTGATTCCGATATCGAGGCGACGGATGATTCAGACTCCTTCTTCTATATAAAGGGCGCTATTACGAACGTGCACCTTAAGGTCAATGCGAACGATGCGGACCCCAGCGTGCCGCTCGACCTTCCTATCGCGGGTACACGGTATATCACTTGGAATTATGCCGGAAGTCTCGGCACGGTAGACCTTTCGTATTCAACAGACGCAAATGTGGGAACGCCATCCTACACACCTATTCCCGGCGGTACGGGAGTATCTGTTGGTACGGGCGGGGTCGGTTCGTTTGCATGGACCATTCCAAATTCTCCTTCGGCAAATGTGCGCGTGAAGGTGACGAGCTCCACAAGCGCAAGCTGGCAAACGGTGACAGGTCTTTCTTTCGCGTCTGCGGGGCCTACCTATAACAGCATTATCGGTAGTATTACAGCGGTCAGCGTAGTCTCGGATACGAACGGCACCGACGCTGTGGTTGGATCTAATCCAAAGACCATCAAATGGACGCCGAACGGCGCCATCGCGACCTTTGACATTTATTACAGCTATGACGGGAGCACGCCGTCTATCCAGATAGCGAATAATATTCCCGGTAGCGTGTCCGGCTCCGATAAGACGTGGTCATGGCCGACTATTCCCGACACGATTTCTTCGACGGTACAGTACCGCGTCGTAGACAATGGCAATCCTACTAAAACCTATCTGGATTCCGTGGGTACTTATAGAATTCGCGGTTCGGTGGATCTGACGAACCCCAACGGTTCGAATACGCTTACCATCGGCACGCCCTACAACATTACTTGGACATACACGGGCAGCATCGGAAACCTGAAGATTGAAATGTCCACGGACAATTTTGCTTCTGATATTCGCACTATCTCATCCAGCTACGCGGCCGCCAATAGTCCTTATGCCTGGACGCCTTCCGCTAGTGTCGCCCCGGCCATCGCTTATGCAGACATGAACGGCGATATCGTGAAAATACGTCTGACGAGCATCGGCGGCATTCTGGTTTCGGACCCTTCAGCGAACCCATTTAAGATCGTGGGCACCATATCGGGTGTGACGCCTACCGGTTCGGGCACCATCTGGAATGTGGGGGACAATCGGAATATTACCTGGACACAGCTTGGAAATATCGGTGCGGTGGATATTTATTACAGACTTTCAGGCGGCGCCACTCCTTATGACATTCCGGTCGTGGTCAACAACACGGGCCACACTTCAGGCGCAAACTCTTACACATGGAATCCTGTGCATGATGTGAACAGCGAAGATGTTTGGGTGCAGGTTCTAGATCACAACAACGCGGCTATTCTTGCTTCATCCGCCGCCGGTTTTAAAATCCGTCCTGTCATCACCGTCTCGGCTCCGACCGTAGGTCAACAGCTGACAGTGGGCAATACCTATACCA
>JANNFA010000091.1:0-4164 GCA_031379345.1 Candidatus Omnitrophota bacterium
GGAGTTTGATGAATATGGAATCGAAAAGGGTCTAGACGTCAAGGTGACCTCCAATGGCCGCGAATTGGAGAGCCGCCGCATCGACATCCTTAAACGCTACCAAGACGGAACGACGCTCATCACCGATACGAATCTTACAGAAATTTTCCAAGTCGTCAAAAAGCTCGACATGAACGGAGTGACCCTTTTTAGCGCGTCCGGCGCGATGGGGGAGAACGGGGTCTATGAATATTCAGCGGCAGACCCAAACGTAAGCCAAGCACTCAAGAAAAAGGGTGATAGGGCGATTCTTTACCAGGCGGAGCTCATCAACGGCGAATTTGTAATCCACAGTCAGTCCGGCCGCGAAGCCGGAGAGATCGAGGTCGTCAATAAAGGCGTCGACGGAATCTTGTTCCAGATCACCCCGCGCGACGGACCCGTCAAATTCGATCTCGTCGCGCCCTCCGGACGTAGCTATACTGTGTCCCAAAAATTCGATCCCATAACCAATAAATACCGCTTCACCATATCCAATCCTGATAAGCCATTGATCGTAGCCGGGGACCAAGCGGAGATCCTTATATTTGATGCCGAAAAAGTCGAGGTTACGCCTCAGGCAGACGGCATTGTCAGATTGATTGCCGCAGGCGTGGACGGAAAGCTTTATGAAGTCCTGCCCGCTTCGGACGACAAAACCGACCGCCGGTATGACCTGGTGCGTAATGGCAAGACCCATTCGGTGACACGCGATGCCCGGATCAAAGAAGGAAAGACCGAATTTTACTATACAGTGGCGGATCCCGCACGGCGATTGAGAGAAAAAGGCGAAGAGGCCGACATGTATGAGTTGAGCGTCGCGGGCGGAGAAACCCGTATACTTGCGAAGTCATTGGGGACAGTTCTTGTGCGTGAGGGTTCTCCGACGCGTCCCGGTATCGTGCTTGCGATTGCGCCAATCCAAGATCCGGCGAACCCCAAAGAAGAATACTTCCTGGAATATGTCGATATTCGCACCGGGGAGAGGACGCCAATTGCAGAATTTGAAGGAATTGGCTATGTGATGCCTGATTCTAAACCCAAATACCGAGAAACGGTTGTGTCTAGAAAATTAAATCTAGACACTGGCAAGGCGGACAAAGATGCCCCGCCTGTGGCTCAATTGACCTGGACGGAAACATCCCAGGACGGGAATCGCCGGCTTTATGCCACTCAGAAATATGTAAAAGGCACTCAACAGCTTTTTGATAAACCCAAGTACGAAGTCGTGGATCTTGAGCTGGGAATTAAACTATCAGCTTCCAAACAGCCCGATGGCTCCTTTGCGGTCGCGGACGAGATGACGGTGCTTGGGGGAAATTTCGTCGCTGTAAGAAAAGTGGATCTGAATACACTGAAAGGGAACGGCCTGGCGGTTTCTTATATTCAAAAGGTGGCTCCCATCCGGTTTGGTGATGAAACTCTCTCCGCGATCGACGTGTACCATGCTAAAGCGGATGGGACCAAAGGACCTTTAATTGAAACTCAAGTATTTGGAAAAACCGGAAAATTGGGGCGTATCTCAGACAAAGAAATCTCAATCCGCCGGGAAGGCCCTGCCGCGACCGAAGCCTTTGAATCCTCCCGCCAGTTTGCCGGGTATGACACCTATGCCTATGACAAGACGAA
Organism: Candidatus Omnitrophota bacterium; assembly: GCA_031379345.1. GTDB lineage: Bacteria > Omnitrophota > Gorgyraeia > 2-02-FULL-51-18 > 2-02-FULL-51-18 > JAHFFM01. Next base: position 1,648 of record JANNFA010000091.1, read on the forward strand.
TAGAACCTCCGAGGGAAGAGACATGGTCGCGTACAGCGTGGACGCGACCGTCGGGCAGTATTTTTCGTCCATTACGGAAGATATGAAGGGTTATGAAAGTGCCGGGAATATTTTCAAGCGTGATCCATACACCAAAGAATTCGTCTGGAAGGAAACGCTCTTCTTCGAGGCAGGAAATGAATTTTATGTCGCCAGTCTGACGCCCGATCCTCTTTACTTCACGCCAGAGAAAAAAGTATTTAATAAAGTGACCTTCGAGGACAAACAGCTGGGACGCGCTAGTAAGAGGGAAACTTTCATTTACAATAGCAACGGCACTGTCGGCACGCAGGTGGGCTATGCCGAGCGTCGGGACGCCGCGGATATTGTCAGCTTCGCGGACAGAAAAGGCGAAGATTTTGACCGGTTAAGAGCGCCGGGCGTGGAAATTTTTCAAATCCATGATTTGCGGCGTGGACAAGATTGGTACGCTTTCTTTGACAAGGAGCATGAATCCGAGCCAATTGGTCGCGTTCTATATCTGAAATCGGCTGATGAAAAAATAATCTCCGCATCCCTTAGTATTCCTCATTACAACAAGGACCTGATCTCTACCGGAGAGGACACCTACGAACTGTTGAGCTCGAACGATCCTGAGCATCCGGACGCTCTTGTGGTTGGAAAGAAAATATTCAGGTCCTCCATCGCGAGTGATTTCAACAAGAATAAATTAAGAGCCGCATTGATCGCGAAGGGTCATGAAAACGTGGCGGCCCTGCTGGATCGTGTCTTGATATTCAACGTGCAGGCTCTGCACACCCGCGTCGAGAATGGAGTTGAGATCGAGGAAGTGGTCAAGACGGATATCGCCGCATTTTACAACAAATATCAGGAAGTACTCTCCATCGACAAGGTTTTGGAGAGGATCTCCATCAAATTTTACGATAAAGAGAGGCCGTGGATCGAGCTGGGAGGCATTACTTACGATTACACCGATCAAGTCATTGGGGAAGAGATCGGTTTGTCCGTCGTGCTGAATCCTGAGGAGTTGAATAAAGCCAAGCGTATTTTTGTTTTAGACCGGAAAACAAAATTGGCTTTCATTGAACACCGTAACCGTGCCGACGGTGCCGTGGAAATAAAAGAGGATTTCCGTTTTGATAAACCCATCTATGACGTACAAACGAATGGATACCTCGGCTTCATGGGATTTGCCAAGCTCGTTCAAGAGGGCGCCTGGGATCAGTTGACCGAGGATGTTTTGATGGAAGGCGCCACTCCCGTCGCGGAAACGATCAATCATTACGATGGCTACCCCGGCTTAAGTGCGGCCTTTTTAAGAGGGCTGGGAGTCCCCGCCTCTGCGGAAGCCTATGTGTATAAAAAAGATGAGGCGTCAAAGTCCATTGTAAGATCAGATAAACCAACGACAGAATCGAGATTGATGTGGATCGATTTCATCGGCGGCGGCCATATGAATATTCATTCGTTCAGGAAAGACACCGTTGAAGCCGGCAACCAGATCTATAAAAATAAAGAGTCTATTTCCATATTCCGTTTAGAGGTGATGGAAGAATCTGGCCGTAAAACTGAAGTCTGGTACGGCACCTCCTCTGGCGCCACGCTGGAAGAGCAGTCCCATAATTTTGACCCAGACATGGTCCTGCACCTCTTTTATTATCGCGGAATGACCTTCGATGGTTCGAAGGAGTATCACGGAAAGTATGGGATTGCCGATAAGAGTGTTGTGTTAAAAAAATCTAATAAGGATGGGTTCTTCCATGTGAAGGCCATAGCCAATTCCGTGGATGTGGAAGCGGACGGAAGCATGAATTACAAAACCCAGGATGGCTACTCCGGACTGGCTGTGGACATCGTCCTTGCGCGAATGGGCGACAATGGGCTTGTGAACCAAGGCAACCAGCGGATGATATACGAAGCCTTGAGAGAATCATCATTGCCGTCGGGCGAGAGAACGCCGAATTATGCGAGTCAAAATCCAGAATATTACAAGCTAGAAAGTATCCGTACTGATCGGGGAATCAAGTTAGACGTGCTCCGCGCGTCCGGAATGGAAGTCAAAAATAACAGGGGACATTTACACAAGATAGCCGAGGGATTTGCCGAAGTTGATCCAAAAACAGGCTTTGTCGCGGATAAATCTTATCGCACGCCAAAATATCTGACGTTTCTATTGACCTCGGACCAGGACGCTCTTTTGTTCCATGTCGGTATTTCACCCGGAAGTTATACGTTTGTATTTGATCCCCAAAAAGGATTTGATGCGAGGAAATATTTGGGAGTTGAAGATCGTGCGATTACTCTTGAGGATTGGGATAAAAGCCCCTGGGTGGCGAAGATCTTCGGGATCGAGATCAAAGGGTTCAAGCCGATAAACGGGATCGTCCAGACAGGAGAGATGGTCTACAAGGTCATCGATAAGCGAAACAACCGTGAAAACGTGGCCGAAATGCATGTCGACCTTGAAGGTCGTCTGGATAAAGCGGTGAACCGGTACATCAAAGCCCAATTAATGAA
>JANNFA010000069.1:0-2682 GCA_031379345.1 Candidatus Omnitrophota bacterium
TGTTCGCCGGTATCTACCACTGGTTCCCAAAGGCCACGGGCCGGCAGATGAACTCTCTTCTCGGGAAGCTGCATTTTTGGCCGTCTTTAATTTTTATGAACGGTATTTTCTTTCCGATGCTTATCCAGGGCCTGGCGGGCGTCCAGCGCCGTCTCTATGACCCGGTTCAGTATGCTCATGCGGTTCCTACGCAGCCTCTGAATGTTTTTATTTCCATCTCGGCCTGGTGTCTCGGCTTGACCCAGATATTTTTTATCATCAATTTCTTTTGGAGCATTTTCAAGGGCAAAAAAGTAGACCAGAATCCCTGGCAGGCGACGACCCTCGAGTGGACCGCACCTTCGCCGCCTCCCCACGGTAATTTTGCCGAGGAACCGGTGGTCTATCGAGGGCCCTATGAATACAGTGTGCCTGGGCATAAGAACGATTTCTGGCCGCAGTCGATGAAGGAAAAAAACTAATGTCAGAAACGGGTCTTATTAAACATATTTCCCATCCGCATCCTGTCACGGGTGTCACCAACTCGAAGCTGGGGGTCTGGTGTTTTCTCGCCTCAGAAATAATGCTGTTCGGCGGTCTTTTTTCTGCGTACATCCTCCTGCGCACCGGCGTGACAGACTGGCCGCGCGGGCATGAGGTATTGAATGTTCCTCTAGCCACATTGAACACGATGGTTCTCATTACATCCTCTGTGACGATGGTGATGTCGTGGGCTTCTCTAGAGTTGAAAAATCTTTCAAAATTTAAATTTTACATGACGATCACGGTGCTTTTGGGCATTGCATTTTTGGTGGTGAAGTCATTCGAATATGGCCACAAATTTGAACACCATCATTTTCCTTCGACCAGTAATTTTTACGCGACGTATTTTACGCTGACGGGCCTGCATGGACTGCACGTCATCGGGGGCATTTTCGTCAATCTCTATTTCCTGCTTTTCGGGGTCAAAATGTGGGAGAAAGACCCTGAGCAGTTTACCGGACGTATCGAGGCGGCCGGATTGTACTGGCATTTTGTGGACTTGGTCTGGATATTTCTTTTTCCGGCCCTGTACCTGTTGTAAGTCTATCCGAGGAGAGAGCATGAGCGGACACTCGCCTGAAGCAGTTAAAAAACAAGTGCGGACGTATATTGCCGTATTTGCGGCGCTGGCCGGGCTGACCGTGCTCACGGTGGGCGTTTCTTATCTCAAGCTGCCTTTGGGAGCGGCTATTGCACTGGCCCTCCTTATCGCTTCGGTAAAAGGGACGCTCGTCGCTGCTTTTTTCATGCACCTTATTTCGGAAAAGAAGATCATCTGGCTGATATTGGTATTCGCGGTGTTATTTTTCTTCCTGATCCTGCTTTACCCGTCCTGGCACGCACTTTAAAGTAGGAGAGCGACATGTCGCTCAGGTTTCTCCATATTTTCTTCATCATGACCTCATCCGCCCTGGCTCTTTTTGGGGGTATCTGGATTCTCTCGCATCAAGGATCCGTCGTGTGGGCCGGCGCTTCTTTCGCGGCAAGTGTTTTTCTCGACGGATATCTTGTGTGGTTCATCCGTAAGACGAAGGACCTCCACCCATGAGTTTCTCGCTTATTTCTTTTGGTTGTGCCGTCTGTTTTGGAGGAGACCCGAACTCTCTTTCCTCGAAAGCTCTGGTAACCGCAGTGTTCTTTCTGGGTGGAGTCGTTGTTGCGGTTTTGGCGGCCATCGCATGGACCGCCTTCGTTTGGGCCCGGCGCGCCAAAGCGCTTGAACCCTCTGAATGACTAGTGTTAAGCTAAATTTAGACGAGCTTCTTGGCCGGATCGACAGAGCGGCCCAAAAATCCGGCCGCACGGGTCAGGAAGTAACGTTTGTGGCTGTAACAAAGCACGCTTCTGTCGCAGCGATCCTGGAAGCCCAGCAGGCGGGTGTGCGGGTTTTTGCGGAAAACCGCGTGCAAGACGCCCTAGAAAAGATCCCGCAGATTCCGGGGGCCGAGTGGCACATGATCGGACATCTGCAGACCAACAAGATCAAGGCGGCGCTGGGTCTTTTTCAGTATTTTCAGGCGGTGGATTCGGTGAGGCTAGCCCGAGAGATAAATGCCCAGCTGGTTCCCGAGAGCCGGGCGTTGCCAGTGCTGTTAGAGGTCAATATTTCAGGGGAGAAGCAAAAGTTCGGCTTTGAGCCCGATAATATCTATTCCGCCGTGGATGAAATAAAGAAACTTACGCAGATCGAGGTGCTCGGTGTGATGGGCATCGCGCCCAACACCGAGGACGTGGAATTGCGCCGCGCCGCATTCAAGAAATTGCGCGGGGTCTTCACGGTGCTTAAATCGATGAAGGGCGAGCGCTTCCAGATGAAGTATCTTTCGATGGGAATGAGTGACGATTTTGAAGTCGCGATCGAGGAGGGTTCGAACATGGTCCGTGTGGGGCGAGCGCTTTTCGCAAAGAAAAAATGAAGCCTAAATCCGTACTTTCAAGTCTCAAGATCGCGGTGGTGGGCGCCGGCAACATGGGCCAGGCGCTGGTCAGGGGCTTGGTCGAGAAATCGGTGTACTCCCAACACATTTCGGTGTTTGACGTGGATCGCAAGAAGATGGACGCGTTAAAAAAAGAGAATGTGAAGGCTGCCAAGTCGAATCGCCAGTGCGTGTCGTTGGCGGATGTCGTGATCCTTGCCGTGAAGCCCCAGCACATGCGCGA
>JANNFA010000133.1:0-6553 GCA_031379345.1 Candidatus Omnitrophota bacterium
GTTGGGTTCGGCCGCGGCCACAGAAGCAAAAAACGTCAAAAAAGAGCAGAAAAGAAGCAGGTTTTTTCTCATAGTAGCCGCATCTTAACACACCCCGCCGGGCTTATCAATGGAGAGCGAGAGCTATTCCAGCGAGGAAAAAGTCCCGGTGCCATTGTTCTTGTTTTTTGTTTTTATGGACGCATGCATTTGATCCTCGCTGATTTCTCGCAGCCGAACGGCTCTCTTCCGGTCCTGCTTATTTAAAACCTTCAAGGTCGTCGATAAATCACCCATGCTCTTTGCAAGAGCTTCCGATCGGCTGTCGGCAGCGTTCCTATCCAAGGGCTTCTCTATATACTTCCTTATGCTAAGGGTCTTTTCGGAGACAAAACTTTTTACATCATAAAACAAGCGTTCTGCCTTGTACTTCCAGTGCTCGATCTCCAGACCCCAATCGCGGCCTTTTTTATTATTCGTTTGTGCCGTCGCCAGGCGGTCTGTCTGAGCCTCTAGAAAAAGCACGTCTTTTTTGGGGACAATGAAAAGATTCTTCGCGGAGTCTTCAAAGCGCACTTCTTTATCGTCCTGCGAAATGATCTTCCCATTGATTACTCCGCGCCCTTTGGTCTCGATCATGTCCGCTCGGGCCGATAAACTGAGCCCAAAGAATACAGCACCAATTGCTAGTGCGATCCCTGATCTCATGCGGACTCCTTTTTTTTGAGTGACTGTCATAGTGAGGCAAAATGTCCCTTCTTGGGGTCCTTTTTTACCTCGGCTTCGGAATTCCCTTCGCGCAAGGCCTGCTCGACGCGTGCATTGCTTTCCCTGATTGATTCCCGAGCCTTACTCATCACACGCAGAGCTCCGGTGGCATCCGCACCGCCCGAGGAAGATTCCTTTTTCTGAACCGGTGCCACTTTTATCTTCGCGGGAGCCGTAGGTGACGTCGCGGCACTTTTATCCGGGGCGATCTTCTTGATCGCCTGCCCCGCCTTCAGTAGCGCTTTCTGGGCTGGCGGCGTTTCGGTCTGTCTTTCCATAAACAGGATGTCTTTTCGCGCAAGGGTGCGGACCTTTCCGTCGGCGTCCTTGAAGGTTACTTGATCCTTGTCCTCCGATTCGATGGTCCCATTGAAGAAACCCTCGCCCTTTATTTCCACCATGTCCGCAGACGCGGTCGTGCAAATAAAAAAAGCTGCAATAAAAAAGAAGGTCTGTCTCATGACCGTTTTCTTGTCGAGGCCATTGCTTCGCGGCGATGCAATAGGCGATGGTAGGTGATAGCAAAGCGATGCGCCTCATCCCGCAGGTGACGTATCATCTGCAAAGCCGGTGAGGTGGGCGGTAAAATGACCGGTGCTTCACGTGAGAGAGAAAAAATAATCTCGTGCTGTTTCGCAATTGAAAGTAAAGGCAGCTCCAACCTGATCTCCTCCATTGCTTTTTGCACCGCCGACAAATGCCCCTTCCCGCCGTCAATAAGTATAACATCCGGTCTTGGAAGTTTCGATGCCAGCGAACCGGTATAGCGTCGTTTGACGACTTCCCGCATCATCCGGTAATCATCAATGCCGGTCACGGTCTTGATCCGGAAGCGTCGGTAATCCTTCCTAGACGGCTCCCCTTCCACAAAAACCACCATCGAGCCCACCGCCTCGTGTCCCTGAATATTGGATATATCGAAACACTCGATGCGCCGAGGCAACGTTGGAAGCGCAAAAATTTCCTGGAGGTCCTTCAGTATTTCAGCGGGTGTGCGCGTCAGACGCGCAGAGATCGGCATCGCCGAAAGAGCGCTCATCGCATCGCGCATCGCCTGCGCTTTTTCAAACTGCTGTTTGGCCGAATATTCGCGCATACGCTTTGACAGATTCTTGACCAACGCCTCGCGGCGGCCCTCCAAAAAACGCGTGAGGTCGCGCACGACCTCCAGATACGCCTCGCGGGTCTGGTGCCCTTCGCAGGGCCCGCCACAAAGGCCGAGATGGTATTGCAGGCAGACTTTTTTTGGCATCTTGCGGCAGGTGCGGAGTGGAAATTCACGCCGCAGCATCTTCAGCGCTTGGCGGACCAGTCTCACTTCGGTATAAGGACCAAAATATTTTGCGCCGTCGACTTTGCGGCCGCGCGTCACAAGAAGCCTTGGATACTCTTCGCCTGTGATCTTGAGATAAGGATAACTCTTGTCATCGCGAAGCATCACGTTATATTTCGGGAGCTGTTCTTTGACAAGGCTCGCTTCCAAAAGGAGCGCCTCCGCTTCGGAAGGTGTTTCAACGATATCGATGCGCCGGACGGCAGAAAGCATCAAGCCCTCTTTGGAAAGCGTCTCGCCGTAGTGGCGGAAATGGTCCGCCGTCCGCTTTTTAAGGGACAGGGCCTTTCCGATATAAAGTGACTTTCCCTCGCGATCCTTGAATAGATAGACTCCGGGACGGCTGGGCAGATCTAAGAGCCGCCGTTTAAGGCTCTCCGGAAGGGGTCGGGGGCTCATGAGAATATTTTACGCGCTTCTTCCACGCGAAGTAAGAGTGCTGCAGAAAAATAAACCGCGACAGCCATGAGGATGCCTCCGCCCATCACCAGACCTTGAAGGACTCTCGAGGCCTCTTGGAGCCGCTCGAGCACGAATGAATCGTAAGCCACCACAGCCAGAGCCATCACGCCGGCCGCCAAAAAAATCTTCACAAATGCCCGCAACATCCGAGGCTCGTCGAAGGGTCCGGAGCGGCGTCTGAGTCGGGAATAAAGAAGGAAAGCGTTCAGCGTGGCGGATAGCGTGGAAGCCAAGGCAAGACCGCCGATCTTAAGGGGCCTCATCAACACAAGGCTCAGCGCGATATTGAAAGCCACCGCAATGACCATCGTGCGAACCGGAGTGCGTGTGTCCTGCATCGCGTAAAAGGCATTCACCAATACTTTGATAAAACAGCATGATAAAAGTCCGAATGCATAAAAGAAAAGCGCGGAAGACGTGATCGACGTCGAGTACCCGTCGAAACGCCCGTGTTCAAATAGAATGCGGATGATAGGACGAGAAAGAACGATCAGGCCGAACGAGGCCGGAGTGACGATGAAGAGGAGCGAACAAATAGAAGAAACGAACGTGTCCCGGAATCCTTCGTGGTCATTACGGACCATCTGGGTGGAGAATGTAGGGAGTAACGCCTGCGCCAATGCGAGCCCGAAAATGGCCAGCGGAAGCTGAAAAAGACGGTTCGCATAATAAAGCGCGGACTGCCCGCCGGGACCCACGAAACTTTCAAAAGACGCAAGGATAGAATCAACAAATACATTGATCTGGTAAAGCGCCGAACCGAACGCACGCGGCAAAAGCAGGCGGCCAATCTTGCGCGTGTACTCCCCTTCCCCGCCCGCCGGAAAAAAACGGAAACCAAGACGGAGGAGCGGAGGCACCTGACAAGCCAACTGAAAAAAACCGCCGACCAAGACTCCCACAACCAACGCCATCGGGCCATAATCCTTTTCGAACCAGATGCCGGCGGCGATAAGGCAGAGATTTAGAAGCGCCGGTCCAAACGCGGAACTTTTAAACTCCTTCAGCGCGTTCAGGATGCCCATCGCCAGGGCCGAGAGCCCGATAAGAAAAATATAAGGGAAGATCACACGGGTGAGTTTTACCGTGAGAGGAAATTTAACGGGGTCAGAAGAGTGTACAAAGCCCGGGGCGATAAGAGCAACAATGGGTTCGGCAAACAAGACACCCAGCACCGAAAGGACAAGCAGGATTCCGGATAGGACCCAAAACAATGTCGCGGCCAGGCGCCAGAACCGCTCCGGATGCTTTTCCAGGCACTCGGTCAAGGCCGGCACGAAGGCCGCATTGGTCGCGCCCTCTCCCACCAGATCGCGCAGAAGGTTGGGGATGCGGAAACTCACCACAAACGCCTCTGCGCCAAGACCGGTGCCAAACGCGGCGGCGATGATGATGTCTCGGATGAATCCCAAGACGCGACTCAGAGCGGTAAAAGCCCCGATCGTGCCCGCCGAACGTATCAGGCCGCGGTGATTGGATGGCGGGGTTGACATTGAAAGCCCTTTTCTATAAACTCTGCACCCATGGCAAATCGTCGTTCATCCATCAAGAAGATCCGCGTCGACAAGAGACGCCACGCGAACAAGTTGAGCGTCCGGACAGAATTGAAGTCCGTCGCCCGCAAAGTACGCGAAATGGTGTCCGCGAAAAAGCGAGACGAAGCCGAGCAGGCGCTGAGGGCGTTCTTTTCTAAGCTGGATAAAGCCGTCAAAAAGAACATCATCCACCGCAATCGTGCTTCACGGCTTAAATCGCGCGTCCAGTCCAGGGTCCGCGCGCTCTCTTCTAAATAGTCAAAACAAAACGTTCGACCGAAGTGCGTTCTTCCGCGCGCCCGGTCTTGAACGCTGCGTCGCATTCCAAAAGAGACCTCTGTATCGTCCCCAGCCGGGCTTGGGTGGCTTTTTTCAATCTTTGGAAAAACGCCGCCTGAAACACGCGCGGTAGCCGCATCTCTTCCCCGATCTCGACCGGTGTCCTTCCGGAGGCCAGAAGCGCCGAAGCTTTTTTATAACGCTCCAACTGCCCGGCCAGTGCCGCCACGATCTCAGGCGCACGTGAACCGGAACGGTAAAGACCGTCGATCAAGCGCAGGGCATCCCCCTTACGTTCATCCAGCAGGAGTTCCGCCAGCTTAAAAATATCCTCATCGGGATTGGAGGGCGCGATGGCCGCCGCTTCGACCGCCGTGGCCTGAGAACGCGGATGAACATACATTTTAAGTTCATTCAGCACCCCGTCCAAAGCCGACAGGTCGGCGCCTACCCGGCCGATCAAGTAAGCCGCAACCCCGCGCTCCAACGTCAGACTCTTTTGCCTAGAACGGGCCTCCACCCAGGCCGACAGGTCTCTTTCAAACGGAGTATGGCAGGCCGTGGACTGCACTTTCTCGGCTAGGTCACGAATTAACGCTTTTTTCTTTGTATTCGTCTCTTCGGTTTCCAGCACGAGACAGGCGCTTTTGGGCAAGGTGCCCAGAGCCGCCACAAGACGCTCCCCATCCTCTTCAGACAACGCGTCCACGTTCCAGAGCACGGCCATCCGTTGGGAAGCGAGAAAAGGAGCCGTTGAGAGGAAATCCAAGACGAGCGCGACCGCATGCTCATCGCCGTCGAACGATTGGAAATTAAGATCTTGTTCGGAAGGATCGCGGAAAAGCTTGGTCTTTAGACTGGAGATCGCTTCGTGTTTCAAGAAGCGTTCTTTTCCGAAGAGGAGGAGAATCACCAGAATTCGATCGTGGCCTCGACGACGCGGCGTGCGACGTCTTCCACGGCACGAGACGCGGCCTGGTCTTCACTGATGGCGCGCGATCCCGCTAAAAAGAAGGTGGTGTCACCGATGATTCGCTTGGACCAAAGAACCTTTCCATCGGACTTTTGGATCATTTTGGCGTCGATCGTGATACTCAACCGGTATTCTTGGATGTCCTCGCCCTCGGAATAACGCAGCGCGTCACGGCGATAATCGGCAAGCGAGGTCTCAACCACCGCATCTGCCTTCTCTGGCATGGCGATCTTCAGTGTGCCGTCAAAAAGATAGCGGTTGATGATGGCATTGGTCAATTCCACCTCAAGCCCCGGACGGTACACTCGGAAAGGCGTCTTGTCGGTGATTTCCTCTGAAAGGATGATCGCATTGACCACGGGCGCCACATGCACGCGTTTGATATTCTCCGGAAGGAGCGTCTTGGTGGTGTAGCCACAACCTGACAGCACCACACAAGAGAGCGTCATTGCTAAAAATTGTTTATTTTTCAAGGGGTTTCTCTGCGATCTTCTGCACTGGGGGTTTCGCCCAAGGATTTAAGTTGGGCAGATGGGGCTTTGGGAGCGATATTTTAGGCATCGAAATCTTTGGGAGAGAAACTTTGGGCAGTCCGAATTTTGAACCGCCGGCCGGCTGAGCTTCCCTGAGCACGAGACTGTCGATGCGTTTTTTGGCCTCCGCTGCGGAAGGCGTTTCAGGATAATTACGCGCCACTTCTTCAAAATAGACTTTTGCGCTTTTCAGCTTGCCGTTCTTCTCGTAAAACACAGCGACATCGAACTCGCGCTTGGCCTTTTCGGAGCGGATCTGCTTGATAGACTCATCCGCTTCAACCGCCTGCGGCTTATCTGCGAATTCTTTTTTGAAATCCCGGAACTCCTCGAGGGCCTCCTCGGCATGTTGATCGCTGTATTGCTGGGTATTGGAGGCCAGCATCGAACTGCGCGCGATCTCATAACGCGCCTGGGCGACAAGGTCAGACGAAGGGTATTCGTCCACCAGCGTCTGAAACGCCTTCTTGGACAACTCGTATTCGCCCTGTCTCTTGTACAATTCGCCTATCTTAAACTGGGCCTGATCCCCGAAACTGCCGTACGGCGCATTTTTCACAATATGATTGTAGAGCTCGAGCGCTTTGTCCTGGCCCGGCAGGACCGCCACGCCCAACATTTTCACCTTGCCACCGGCGGCCAGTTCATTGGCGATCTCGAACTCTCTGCGCATTGCGTCTTTGATCCGGTC
>JANNFA010000143.1:0-8980 GCA_031379345.1 Candidatus Omnitrophota bacterium
CGAGTTCTGATTCAGCTTCCGGAATATCGAACGGGGCGCGGTTGGCTTCGGCGAGACTCGAACAAAAGAACAGGATAAAACCAAGGAGTCCGGTGCCCATCGGCAGCGTGAAAAGGAACCAGCCCTTGTCTTGCGCCGACACGATGTGGACGGTGCTGAGCGAGCCGGTGGCAAGCACGACGCCCATGGTGGATAGGAGGAGCGGGATCTCATAAGAGATATTTTGCGCGACCGCCCGCATTGAACCCATGAGCGCGTATTTATTGTTCGAGGACCAGCCGGCAACAAAAATACCGATGAACGTGATATTTGCCAGGGCGAACACGAGTAGAAAGCCGATGTTCAAGTCGCGGATGATGAGGTTTTCACCCAGAGGCATGATAATGAACGCCGACAAGATGGGCGCAAACACGAGGACAGGAGCCAGAAGGTACAAAAACTTATTCGCTTCCTGCGGGCAGACGAGTTCTTTGGAAAGAAGTTTGACCGCGTCCGCGACTGTCTGCAGAAGACCCCATGGACCCACGTGCAGCGGGCCCGGTCGGAGCTGGATGCGTCCGGCGACCTTGCGCTCCATCCAAACGAGGAAAAGCGTGTTGACCGAGATGAAAAGGATGACCGCTGTACAATAAAGAAGAATCTTGAGCGTTTCTAGAATTGCGGGAGAAAGAGTCATCGGTCTATCTCCGGAAGGACGATGTCCGTTGAGCCCAGTACCGCCACCGCGTCAGAAATAAAACACCCCGGCAACATGTCTATGATGGCATTCAAGTTTGAAAAAGAAGGTGTGCGTAATTTGATGCGATAAGGATTCAGTGAACCGTCGCTTACGAGGTAAATCCCGAACGAACCGCGCGCTGATTCGATCGCCGAATAATATTCTCCCTTCGGCACATTTTTTGGAAGTTTACCGGAACTGATCGCCCCTTCCGGCAAATTGTCCACGAGCTGGGCGATGATCTTAAGGCACTCTTCCATCTCCTGCATGCGTACTTCGTAGCGCGCATAAACATCGCCGTCCGTGCGGATGGGCACGTTGAAGTCCAGATGTTGATAGAGTGAATACGGATCACGGCGGCGTTCATCCAGCGCGACGCCGCTTGCCCGGAGCATCGGCCCGGTGACGCCGTAAGCGAGCGCATCCTCTTTCGTAAGGATACCCATGCCTCGCACGCGGTTCAGAAAAATCACATTTTTTGAAATAAGCTTGTCGTATTCGCGCAGACGTTTTTTGAATTCCGGGATGAATTGTTTGGTCGCGGCGATGGCCTCCACAGGGAAGTCTTTGTCCAGCCCGCCGAACCGGAAATAATCGTAGGTGAGACGTTCACCGGTGGCCATTTCGAGGATATCCAGGATCTTTTCGCGGTCATCGAAGCAATAAAAGAAAGGCGTCATTGCGCCCAGGTCCATCAGGAAGGTGCCAAGCCACAACAGGTGGCTGGCGATACGGTTGAGCTCGGTCGTGAGCACCCGGATCGCTTCGACGCGCGGGGGAGGAGCGACCCCCATCGCTGTTTCTACAAGACGGGCGTAGCCGAAGTTAAAACTCATGGCGCCCACATAATCGAGGCGTCCGAAATTGGGCCAGCAGGCGAGATAATTCTGGATCTCCATCATTTTTTCGTGATGGCGATGCGAGTAGCCGATGATGGGCTCACCATCCAGGATGCGCTCGCCGTTTAAATGAAGAAGGATCCTCAGCACGCCATGCGTGCTGGGATGTTGGGGACCGAGATTGAGATAATAATCCTTTCCTTGTTGAGTGATGGACCGCGGGTACGCCACTTCGAAATCTCGCTTATCTTCTTCGATCAATTTCAGACTCTGCGCGACGTCCGAACCCTTCGGCTCACCCTTGAAACTTTTTAAGAGGGGGTGAATTCTCGAACTTTCAGGGAGAAGAAGATTTTTTAGACCCGGATGACCGTCGAAGGTGATGCCGAACATCTCATGCACTTCGCGCTCGAACCAAACAGCCGATTTATAAATGGAGGAAAGGCTCGGGGCATTGTTGGCGTCCTTCCCGACCAATATTTTTACGCAGACACGCGCCTGAGTTTCCCAGCGGTTGAAATGATAGACGACTTCAAAACATTCCTGGAAGTCGACAGCGGTCAACGATTCGAGATAGTAGCTTTGTTTGAGGAATTCTTTGGCGACTTCGCGGATCTTGTCTTGACCCACCAACGCCTCAAAGTGAATCCCGGCGGTTTTTATATTCTTTTCCGTGAATTCTTCCGGTTTGATACTGCCCTGCAGCCACTTTTTCATCGTCAAGCCTGCGCCGGGGCGGCGGTTGGGGCAGCGGGTGGAGTGGGGGGTGCCGGTGGAGCCGGTGGTTTGCGGAAATCAGCTCGGGAAATGGCATTTTTATACTCTGCGGGGCGCGCATCCTGCGAATCTTCAATGATGGCCGGCGACATCGTGCCCTGAGTCTTGCCCTCCTTGATAAGACGGCGGAGTTCAAGAAGTCCCGCGATAAGCGCTTCAGGTCTTGGCGGGCAGCCCGGAATGTAAACATTCACCGGAATGATCTTATCGATCCCTTCGAGGATGCCGTACTGTCCGGGATATTTAAAAGGGCCGCCGGCCGTCGCGCAGCCCCCGTGCGCAATCACGTACTTGGGTGCGGGCATCTGGTCGTAGAGCGTCTTAATGCAGGGCACCATCTTGCGAGAGATGGTGCCGGCCACGATCATGAGGTCGGCCTGACGGGGCGAAGGACGCGCCACACCAAAACCGAAACGGTCGAGGTCGAAGCGGGACGCACCGGCCGCCATGAACTCGATGGCGCAACAGGCAAGACCAAAAGTAAGCGGCCATTGGGAGTTGGAGCGCGCAATATTAAGAAGATGATCGAGCTTAAAAAAACTCACCAGACCGTTAGGAGGTGTCTGCGTCTCAAGAAATTCAGGATCTTTGTTTATTTCCATGAGAAAATTCCGTTTTTCCAAGCGTAGAAGATGGCAAATGACAAGATGGCGAGAAACAGAGTCAGCTCCATCAGTGACGCAAGCGTGCCGACTTCACGGAACACCACAAGAACGGGGAACAGGAAGGCAACTTCGACATCAAAAGCGATGAAGATAAGCGCGAAGAGGTAATAGCTGATATCGAACTGTATCCAAGCCGAACCGATGGGCACTTCGCCGGACTCATAGGTCGACCGGCGCCGGGCGCCGGTGCTTTTTGGGCTGATGAGAAGAGGAATAAAATAATTCATTACGACGAACGCGATGCCGACGAGAAGAAAAACCAGCACGTACGCGTAATCCTGCAACAAGGACATTATTTGGTGAAACCTCAGTCTGTTTCCGAACGTTTATCGCGCCAGTATAGCCAAAAGGAAAAATGAAGTCAACTTGGGCTAAAATCATGAAATTTTCAAGGAGGGTCTCTTTGACCCGGTATATATAAGGAAAGACATTTTTCATAAAAAGATAACTATATATACTGTAACTCATTGTAAATAAATAAGTTAAAGTAGTTACGAAATTTGGATTTCTAGGGCCCTGTCATGTATAATTCTGCTAACCCTATGAGAACACGACCGTTAGGCATAAAGTCTGTCAGCTTCTTCTTGGCTTTTACAATGGCTATTTCAAGCATTGTCTATGCCGCGCCGATGGAAAATATTTCCCCGGTAATTTCCGCGAAGGAAGCGTTGCTTCAGGATCCCAGGCGCTTCGAAGCTCCTCTAGAATTCTCCCTGCTTAAAGATGTCCATCAAGGTGAAAAAAAGACTTTTATCGTCCATATCCAGGACGCGCACTCCAACCTTAGCGGCCAGCAAAACCTAGCCGGCGCGCTGGATGAACTGATGAAGCGATATGACGTCTCGCTGGTTCTCGTAGAAGGCGGCACGCGCGATGACAGTCTCACCCCCCTAAAGAAACTCGCCACGCCCGAGGTATGGAAGAGGGTGGCTAAGAAATTTTTGATCGCCGGAACCCTCTCCGGCGAAGAATACCTGAACCTCACCTCCGAACGCCCCATGAAGATCATGGGCATCGAGGACAAAGAGCTTTACTGGGACAGCCTGCGTTCTTATGAAAAACTGTCAGCCAAGCGCGAAGAGATTTTACTCCAGTCCAAAAAACTCCGGAATGCACTCCAAAAGTTAAAAATGAAATTCTACCCTCAGGAGCTGGTGGATTATGAAAAGTTGGAGGCTGGAGAAGGAAAGTTTGAAGAGAGATTGGAGAAATTGGCCGCGCTCGCGGCAGTGCATGAAAAAACAGCCTCCATTTTAAAGAGTTTTCCAAACGTCCAGGCTCTCCTAGAGATACAGCAGAAAGAAAAGGACATTGATTTCACCGCCGCGAACCTGGAGCAGGCCGCGCTTCTCGAAGAAATCTCAACGAAGGGCGGACGGGTGGACCTGCGCAATACCTTGTCCCAATTATCCAAGATCAAAGACAGCCGATTGTCCCAGCTCAACTTCATCGAGCTCCTTTTTAAGACGGCTCGCGAACGATCGGTCTCACTTGAGCGTTACTCCAACCTGCTGCTTTATGAAAAATATCTTCAGAGCTTTCTCGGCATCGATTTTGAAAAACTTTTTGACGAATCCGAAAGGCTGGAGGATGAAGTCTACCGCGCGATGCTTCCGGAAGAGGATGCGCGTCTTCTTCGTTCCATCGACCGGTACGCCGGCCTTCTCGACAGCGCCTACCGCATCCAGATGTCGACGAAAGAGTTTGAACTTTTCAAATTGAACGAGCCCGACTTCGCGACGGCGGCGTATCTGGCTTTCGTAAACCGCAAGTTGGCGGACTTGGGGTATTTCGACGACCTCCTTCCGATGCAAAGTGTCTTTGAGGAATCGAAATCAGCCCTCACGGATTTTTATGCCTCTGTCAGCCGGCGCGACGAGGCGTTCATGCGCAACACCCAGCGCGTCCTCGCCGAAGAGAAAGAGCAAGTCGCCGTGCTCATCGCCGGTGGCTATCATACCTCGAACTTAAAAAAACTCTTTGCCGAGAAGGATTATTCCTATGCGGTGCTTGCGCCCATCGTAAGCTCGGAGACGAACCAAAAGAAATACGAAAACATCCTCCTCGAACCCATCCGGAAGAAAACGGTCTCCATCGAGACGGTGAGCGGGGAATCGAACCAGCGCGATAAACCTCTCAGCTCGTTGGAAGAGGACCTCCAGAGTTTAAAACGAAAGTCCGAAGGCATCCGCGCGGTGGCTACCTCCGAGGACCCGAAGCGTCTAGCCGACGTCATGCAAGCCATCGGTCCGCAAGACAAGACAGCCTTGGCCGATTTGGCGCTTAGCATGCTACGCCCTGACAAGCCTGGGAAAGTTGTCGCAGCGTCGGCAGGAGCGAGGTTGGCAGGGGATGGCCAAAAATTCAGATCCGTCTCGGGGCTGGAGCATGGTTATGAAGAGACATTCCCTCATGAGTTAGTGAGCCGATTACTAAATAGCCATAGGAATGGGCCGTACAAACCTCCGGTCGTTGTTGAATTCGGAAGCGGCGAGGGTCAAATTTCGAATTGGATCCACTCCCAAGGCCTGAATGTTGTGGGGGTTGAGATCGACAAAGAGTATGTGCAATCTGCTGAAAGAAGCGCGAGAAATGATCGTTTGAACCTCGTGACAACACCATCGGACGCCAAAAACCTGCTGCAATCTCTACCGAGATATAAACGATGGATCAGTTTTATCCATCAGGACATGGCCAAGCGTCTACCCTTGCGAGATGGGTCGGTCGATGGCGTTGTGATGCATCGTTCGTTTGGGACGGTCATGGATCCGTTGGCTCGCGAAGATATCCTACGGGAGATCGATCGGATCTTGAAGCCGGGTGGCACCATCTCCTTTCTTGATTACGGACGCGTGAATAACAGTGATAGTTATGAAGAGCTTTATAAGAAGCATACGGCGGCTATCGCGATATTGATAAAGGCGGGTTTTCTGAATGAGAAATATAAAGAATATCTGGACGATCCGAATTTTCAGTTGAGGATGGTGTTACGTTATCCAAATGGTGGGGCCGTTCTTGTGGTCGATTACCCGCAGTGGCAAGACGGGGCAGATCTGGCCAAAGATATCATGAACGGGGCAATAAAAATTACCTCGTTAACGACGCATATTAAGATTTCACCCCTTAGACATCGATTAGAATCCATGGGCTTTCAGGTCGAGCCCGAGTATCAGTTGAGGCGCGGTTTAAGCGGATTTCTCGCTACGAAGCCCGGCGCGAGGTTGGCGGTTTCGGCTAAGACATTGTTTGTGGACATAGAGGCTGTTCGAGATGTATCTGCCGCGCTTCGTGCCATTGCTAATTCGCTGGTTGCTTTGGGCCCTACTTGGAAGACAGCGATTGGCACACTTCAATTCACGGCGGATGAAATACAAAGAAATCCGACAGTAGCTACGCTCGATGATCGCGCAGACTGGCTTAGGGACTTGGCAGAGAGACAACCTGTCAAATCAAATAAACGTTATCGATCGCAGATCTTAGATCAGTCTCGCAGATTGGAACAAGTACGTGCGAAAGCCATCGATGAAAATTTTAAATCACTTCGCCCCATGATAGAGAGCGTAGCCACTCACCTTAAAAGCACAGCGGCTCGCCTCAAACTGTATAACCAGGATTCTGAAAGCCGGGCTTTAAACCGGGATTTGGTGATGATTGCAGATAGCTTGATGAAGCTTGACCATTTCGATGAGACCCTTCTTGCGAATATTATCCATCAGCTGCTTACGATGAATACGTCTATCAAGGAGGCCAGGAGGTACAGTGATGCCACGAAACGCAATGAGCGTTTCAGCCCGATAGAAGGGGAGATCGGTACAGCGATACAAAATATCGCCGACCTTTTTGGTAAGCATTATCTTGGAATTTATTACTCACGCTTAGACAAGGACTACACGCTCGGCGCTCGGTTGGCGAGACCCCGTCCATTGAATGAAATTCTTTTAAGCGACACCGCAGGGATGCTGTCCTCGGTCGTACTCGTGGGTAATAACGCCGGACTTGATCATCGGATCGTCTCTCAGATGCAGAATTTATCCGCCGAAATGACAAAGCCGGTTTCTGTCGATCGATCCAAAAAGATTCTGGTGCGCCTGCAAGGATTGGAAAGGGCGATAGGCAGTTCGAAGATAGTAACTTTATTCAAAGTCGAAATATTGCATGCGTTGAATCAGATCACTGAGGAGGTCAAGCTACTGGGCTTCTCCGCTATATTTTTTAATATTTCCATCCACCGGGGTGAGCTGAAAGAAATTTCGGCAGCGCTGGCTGAATTGGCGGAGAGCATGCCTTCCCCAATATCCGGTGGATTGAAAAAAGCCTCAAGCGACCTCTTGACGGCCACCACCGCCAATCAATTGGCGGAAGTGATGAGTGATTTAAGCAACCAACTTGCCATGCTAATTCTAACGGAACAGGTGGATGCGATGAAGGGGGTGCTTGAAGCAAAGAACGAAATTTTACATCTAATCTATGGTTTGGAACGATTCGATTCTCATGGCGCGCGGCTGTCCGGAAATGTCCCCCAGGTGACCATGAGTCGAAGACGCTTTGTGATAGGTGCCACGTTGCTGGGCGGCGGTTCGGCGATTTTGGCCGTCGCCGTCAATAATTATATGGTGGAGGATGCGGACGGCAGCTCTGAAAAAAGTTTCAGCACAAAGGATCTTCTCTTTGAGATCCGTGCAGTCAATGAAGAGCTGATCGGACAGATCCGTCGTGGGGAGATCGAAGTTGTTTCGACGCTCAACCCTTTCTCATCGACCTGGACACAAAAAACCCCGCGCGGCCTTCTCATCGTCGATGGAAAGAGGGTGCGAGCCGGCAATCTGAACACCAAAGAAAGTGCGATGCAAAAGGTCGTGGGCCTGATCCGCAACAATTCCCTGACCCTGATGGATGTGAAGGACGTGAATCCTGAAAAAATGGTGCCCAAGGACTCTGTCTATGCATTTCAGTCCGGGCCGCGGGCTGTCACGGCGGGACGGGTGAACGAGAATCTCTGGGCTTGGCACCGGGATACAGCGCGCGGGAGGGTCCGCGTTCTCGGAGCCGATTCAAAAGGGGATCTCCATGTTCGAGAATTTTACGGGAGGGATATTTTTGGGGTCTTTGGCCGGACAAATCCAGAAGAATTTGAAAAAGATTTCAGACTATGGGTTCGTAGGAACCGTATAACGGACGCTGTTTTTGTGGATGGGGGTTCGGCCGGGATGGGACCCGTGGATTTTCAAACACCCCCCTATATACTGATTGCTGCGCCTAAAAAATCTGGCGCGCGGCTGGCTCAACAAGCCAATGATAAATTCCATATCGCGACCGTGAATGAGCTTCGAGCCTATTATGAAGAATCTCGCCGAGGTGCCGCTCGAAAAATCATTGAGAGTGATTGGGTAGCTATCTCAAGAGCCTACACTTTCGCCAGAAATCAACTCCTAGCAAAAAGCGATGTGCGGCCCCAATCCGCAAGGTTGATGCATGAAATGGCGCACACGCTTATGGATTGGAAGGCCGAGCCCATCACTATCGCGGCCGGAATTTTGTACGCGGTCTCTGAGTACCATGATCTTAAGCCGATCCTGTCTCGGTCTCCGATGAAAACGCATGAGACTAGGATCCGGGGATTGATCCAGAGCGCCGAACGAGTTATGAGTGTGCCATTTTTTGGGCGATGGACTGATTCTGATCGACGATCAATCCCCAATCTTATGAACGGCGTGACGCAGGAAGGCGATGATTATCAGGCTTTTCTGCTTATTCTGGCCGCAAAGATGAGTGAGATGTTGGTTTCAAAAAGAAAAACATCGGAGTGGTTTAAGAAGGTCCAAGAGATCAAGATCTACCAGACCATGGCCGCGCGTCGCGGATTGCCCAAAATAGGCAGTTATATCCTGGATAAAGTCTATCGGTCTATGTCTCCCGTGGACTACGCCGAGGCAGAAGCTGTTAGGCGGAAGGTTCTGGGTGGAATGACCGATGAGGAGGCG
>JANNFA010000202.1:0-4386 GCA_031379345.1 Candidatus Omnitrophota bacterium
TTTCTCATAAAGCGCTTCGAACTCATCTCCCCATACATCTGAGAGGCCCTTCGCTTCATTGGGACAGAACAAAGACCAAGTGCCATTCTCTTCCACACGCTTCATAAAAAGATCCGGTATCCAAAGCGCATAAAATAGATCACGCGCCTTCATCTCTTCTTTGCCGTGATTTTTCTTCAAATCCAAAAATTCGAATACATCCGCATGCCATGGCTCAAGATAGATGGCAAAAGCACCTTTTCTCTTGCCGCCGCCCTGGTCCACATAACGCGCCGTGTCGTTGAACACGCGAAGCATCGGAACGATGCCATTCGAGGTGCCCGAAGAACCGCGGATATAAGACCCCGTTGCACGGACGTTGTTGATGGAGAGGCCGATACCGCCGGCTGACTGCGAGATCTTCGCGCACTGCTTCAACGTGTCATAGATCCCTTCAATAGAATCATCTTTCATTGTCAGAAGGAAGCAGGAAGAAAGCTGGGGTTTCGGCGTGCCGGCATTGAACAATGTCGGGGTCGCATGCGTGAACCAGCGTTCAGACATCAGGTTGTACGTTTCGACCACCGCATCAATGTCCTCACGGTGGATACCCACGGCCACGCGCATGATCATGTGCTGGGGACGCTCGACGACCTTGCCGTTTATTTTGAGAAGATATCCCTTTTCCAGGGTCTTGAAACCAAAGTAATCAAAATCGAAATCTCGGTCATAGATGATGGTGGAGTCCAGAATCTCGGCATTTTTCTCGATGATCTTGAAGATGTCCTTCGCGATGAGCGGGGCTTTCTGGCCGGTGCGCGAGTTCGTATAAGTGGCCAAATCGCGCATCGTCTCATAAAAAGATTTTTTCGTGTTCTTGTGCAGGTTCGAGACCGCGATGCGGGACGCTAAAAGCGCATTGTCAGGATGTTTCGTGGTAAGCGAGGCGGCGATCTCAGCGGCGAGACTGTCGAGCTCCGAGGTCGTGACGCCGTCATAGATGCCTTGGATGACCTTTTTCGCGACATCGACCGCGTCGACATGCTTGGGATCAAGCCCGTAACAAAGGCGTTCTATCCTGGAGGTGATCTTGTCAAACTTGACGGATTCGCTGCGGCCATCTCTTTTAACGACTTGCATCATGGCAGGAGTCCCTTAAAATTCAGCGTCTTTATTGAATGAGTGTGCTTCTTTGCTGCCATTCCCCATCACGCCGGCTTTTTGATACTCGCCCACTCTCTTTTCGAAGAAGTTGGTCTTCCCTTGGAGGGAGATCAGTTCCATGAAATCGAACGGGTTTGTCGCATTAAAGAGCCGGTGATAACCGAGGGCGACGAGCAGACGGTCAGCCACGAATTCGATGTATTGGCACATCATCTTCGCGTTCATCCCGATCAGGTCCACCGGCAGCGAGTCTGAAACGAATTCCTTCTCGATCGCGACCGCGTCTCCGATGATCTCCTGGATCCGCTCAGTGGAAAGCTTGCCCTCCAACATATTATAAAGGAGGCAGGCAAAATCGCAATGTAAACCTTCATCCCTTGAAATTAATTCATTTGAAAAAGAAAGTCCCGGCATGAGCCCGCGTTTCTTAAGCCAAAAGATAGAGCAGAAACTGCCTGAAAAGAAAATACCTTCCACCGCGGCGAAGGCCACGAGTCGTTCGGCGAACGATGCGTTCTTCTTCGAGATCCAGCGAAGGGCCCACTGTGCTTTCTTCTGCACACACGGGACGGTCTCGATCGCGTTGAATAGCCTTTCTTTTTCCGTGGTGTCCTTGATATAGGTATCGATGAGAAGTGAATACGTTTCGGAATGGATATTCTCGATCATCGTCTGAAAACCATAGAAACAACGGGCTTCCGGGATCTGCACCTCGCGCATGAAATTGACCGCGAGATTCTCGTTGACGATCCCATCGGAGGCGGCAAAAAAAGCCAGCACATGTTTCACGAAATGGCGCTCATTGTCGCTTAAGCGCTCCCAATCCTTCTGGTCATGGGAAAGGTCGATCTCTTCGGCAGTCCAAAAACTGGCTTCCGCCTGTTTGTACATCTTCCAGATCTCATCGTGCTGGATCGGGAAGAGTACAAAGCGGTCTTTATTTTCTTTTAGGATTGGTTCAGTCATCGCTCGGTAATTCTAGACCCCTCTCAGGCCGTTGTCAATAGGAAACACTATATATTGTGGAAAAAATGTTAATTTTATCACTTTTATACTAGGGAAAAGCCTTGGAAACAGGCCTAGGCCGCGTACTTCTCGCAGATCTTATAGAAGCTGCAGTTGGAGCATAAACGCTCGTTCTTGGTGTAAGCGAACATCTCCTTTGGTTTCGGCACATTATTCGACACGTCCGTCAAAAGCGCGCGCATGTCGCCGATACTCTTCGACATGATGTCCTTCGTCTCTTCGATCAGGGTGTCGCTAAGCGGCTTCTCTTGCAGAACGGGTACTGCGTTCGTCAAGTATACGAGATAAGCTCGGATGTTGTCTAGGGAAACTCCCCATTTTTTCATCGCATAGATCGCATACGCGCCGATCTGAACACCTGCGGCTTCTTTCTCTTCCTTGCCGGTCTTCCAATCCAATATTTCGATGAATCCATTGCGTCGTCTGGCAAAGTCGAGTTTCACATAGATCTTGGCGCCATTATAATCAAACTCCTCCAGATCTTCGATCACAAGCCATTCCGATTTATCTTCGGCGGCTAACTCTTTATATAAAGGAGAGGTTAGAAAATTCTTAAGACAGGTGGCTGCCTCATCGTGGATTTTTTTCCTGGTCTCATCCGTGACCGGCTTTTCATATTCATGCTCGAATAGTCCAACATTACGCTTGGGGTCCTTCATGTATTTCTTGGCCTTCGACGAAAGGTAATTCTCGCGCATCACTTTTGTCAGCTCGCTAAGCGCCTCCGCCTCAGACAGGGGTTTCCCTGCGCGTAGGGCCTTCATCACATTCTCGATCACATGATGGACGGTCTCCCCCTTCCAAGCCCAGCGGTTCTTCAGGTTCTTAAAGACATAGGCGAGACGGATTTCCTTGGGGGCATTCGCTTCCCAGCCTCCCCAGGACTGATAACGGGCGTAATAATACTTCCGCTGGCATTCCTGAAACTCTTCGGCCCTGGATTTGGACCAAGAAAAGACGTTCTCAAGCGCCGGCAAGGATCGTCTCCGAAATTTCGCTGGCCTTTGCGGACCCCATCAGCTTGCGGACCAGCTCCAGTGAAAACTCCATCGCGGTCCCCGCTCCGCGGCTCGTAATAACCTCTCCATCCGTGACCACACGGTCTGAGGAGAATATGGCGCCGCCCATGCCAAGGCGATTTTCATACCCAGGAAAGCAGGTCGCTTTTTTACCTTCGAGAACGCCCGTCACAGCCAGGACGGTCGCGGGGGCCGCACAGATGGCACTTATGATTTTTTTTGCCTCACTCATTCTGAGCACCCAACCACGGAGCGCGGTTGATCTTCCAAGGTCTTCCGCGCCGGGTCCTCCCGGCAGAACCAAGGCATCTGGAAGTTCTTTGACTTCCCTCAGCAGAACGTCCGTGGTGACTAAAACTCCGTGTGAACCTACCACGACTTTCTTGTCCAATCCCGCGACGAGAACCTCGCAGCCGGCGCGACGTAGGATATCGATTGGGGTAATCGCCTCGATCTCTTCGAAGCCATCGGTAAGAACCAGAAGGACTTGCTTTACTTGAGGATCCCTGTTTCCAGCCATTTGTATTTACCTTCCAGGAAGTTGCGGCCAAGCTTATAGATCATCTTGTCGTCATTTTCATGTTGTGCACGGAATTCACGTTTGACGCGCAGGACCGCTTCTCGGCAGAAAAGGTCGGCCAATTCTTCCGCGCCCTCGTCCTGCGGATCATGTTCGTCCAGATACGCCGCCCGCGAACAAGCGGCGGCCATCGCGAAAAGATCAGTGCCAATGTTCACAAAACGGAACAGGATCTGCTGTCTTTTTTCTAGGCCCTGCTGATGCACGGCCATCGCGTGGAAAAGGTTCCGTGCAAGCTTGTGACTTGTTCTTTCGATGAAATGGATATGTTTTTTAAGTCTAGGAGAGACCTTTGAATGGGGTGAACGCAGTCCCAAACAGACCCACTGTTTCGGATACCAGAACGCGTAATGAAAAAGAGTTTTTAGTATCGTGCTTAATCCGGCCTTGCCGCTCATCATGGGTAAAATCCGGCGCAGATGAGGGTCCATCGCCTCGCGCGCGATAAATAGGTGCATGATCTCGGAAGTGCCTTCAATGATGAGATTGATACGGCAATCGCGCATGAATCGTTCGACAGGGATGGGTTCTTCTCCGCGGCCTTTCAGCGAATCGGCCGTCTCATAGCCGCGGCCGCCACGTATTTGGACGGAATCATCGGCAATCTTCCAGGATGCC
>JANNFA010000223.1:0-18471 GCA_031379345.1 Candidatus Omnitrophota bacterium
CGGTAAAGGAGCCAACGAAAATTACGAGGTAATCGAAACCCCTGGCCATAAGAGCGTAGAAAGTGTTGCAAGTTTTCTAAAAAAGAAACCAACCGATTTATTGAAAACAATGGTTTATCAATACGGTCAATCGGAATCAAAAATATCCAACATGGCATTTATTCGCGTGCTTGTCAGAGGCGATCACGAGGTAAGCGACTATAAAGTTCGCAAATTATACCCTGGCGCAAATCTAGCATCTTGGACGGCTATCAATGAGGCAGGGTCCGCATTTGGTTTTACCGGCCCAATAAGAGCTAGGAATATTCAAATGTTTTTAGATAACACACCACTCTTGATTGATGCAGACGTTATGCAAATGGATAATTTTGTCGTTGGCGCCAACAAAAAAGATAATCATTTTATGAATGTTACTTTGGCGAATATTTGGGAGCATAACCAACAAGCGGATATTAACATTGGTGATTTTCGGCAGGTTATAGAAGGGGACGTTTCACCGGACGGTCAAAAACTCCATTTCAAAACGGCTATCGAGCTCGGGCATATATTTAAACTAAATTTACGTTATTCCAAGCCCATGGAAGCCAATGTTCTTGATGCCACCGGCAAACAGATCCCGATGCTGATGGGTTGTTATGGCATCGGCGTGAATCGTATTCTTGCGGCCGCGATCGAACAGTGCGGCGACGAGAAGGGGATCATTTGGCCCAAGAACATCAGCCCCTATCAGGTTGAGATCGTGCTCATCGACCCAAAGGATTCACAGTCCCAAGAAATAGTATCTCAACTTATTGAATCTAAAGAGCTTGTGGCTTCAGGAGTTGATTTTTTAATAGACGACCGCGAGGATTCCGCGGGCATCAAATTTAACGATGCGGATCTCATCGGGTTCCCTCTCCGCCTTATTCTTGGACCGAAGAATCTCAAAAATGGGAAGGTGGAACTCAAGGTCCGAAAGACTGGCCAAGCAATTCTCGTCGACATCCCCAATGCAGCCCAGGAGATCCTTGCTCAGCTTGACAAAATAGCCTGATTTTAGTACTCTTAAGTTATTCATTTGTTGGGTGTTATGCAAAGTGGGTGAAAGCCCACTTTTTTTGTTCTTAGAATGCCATCGGCATTCTAAGAACAATCCGCCAGCGCTCTGTGGCGGATTATCCAGGATTGGGAAATGCTGCCTTTAGAGATTGAAAGTCGTATGGAGGCTATCCGCTCGGAAGTTGAGCAGGGTGGCGTGGAGCTCGTCGACGTGCAGTACCGACGCGCGGGGAACCGTAGTGTCCTTACGTTCATCGTGGACAAACCCGGCGGTGTGACTCTCGACGACTGCGCCGAGGTGAACCGTCGGGTGGGTCGCTACCTCGACAGCGAGACGACCCAGGAAACTTCAGCGGGTTTTTTGCAAGGTTCCTATTTTTTAGAAGTGAACAGTCCGGGTTTGGATCGTCCACTGCGGACACCAAAAGATTTTGAACGGGCCAAGGGCGGTGCGGTGCGTGTGGCTTGGAAAAACGACGCCGGCGCCGGATTGGTGGCGTTGGGGCGCCTTCTCGCAGTCGATGCTGAAGGGATAGACGTGCAAGACAAGCAGGGAAGAACAACCAGGATTGCATTTGACGCGGTCACAAAGGCGTCGAGGGATGCGGGGATATGAGCACGGAATTATTGGCCGTACTTGAAAATATTGAGCGCGAAAAAGGAATCAGCCGGAGGGTTCTTATCGAATCCATCGAAGCCGCGCTTGTGTCCGCCGCAAAGAAAGTTTTGCACGATAAGGACAAAGACGTGCAGGTGAAGATCGATCTGCCCACCGGCAAGATCAATATTTTTTCTGATGGAAAAGAGATCATATCGCAAGAATTTGGGCGTATCGCGGCGCAGACCGCGAAACAGGTCATCTTCCAGAAGCTCCGTGAAGCCGAACGTGACGTGGTCTTCAATGAGTTCTATGGAAAGGTAGACACGATCGCCAGCGGCACTGTCTACCGTTTCGAGAAAGGATCGCTTCTGGTCGACCTCGGAAAGACCGAGGGCATCCTGCCCAAGCGCGAGATGTCGCCCCGGGATAATTATCACCAGGGCGATACCATCCATGCTTTTATTCTCGAAGTGAACAAGACCGCGAAAGGTCCGCAGGTGATCCTGTCGCGGAGTCATCCCGGTTTTGTGAAGACATTATTCGAACTGGAGGTGCCGGAGGTAGCCGAGGGCACGGTGGAGATCAAATCGGTCGCGCGTGAAGCGGGCGACCGCACGAAGATCGCCGTCTGGTCAAAGAACGATAAAGTGGACTGCGTCGGCGCGTGTGTCGGTATCCGCGGATCGCGCGTGAAGGGTGTTGTTAAAGAATTACAGGGCGAAAAGATCGACATCGTGCGCTGGAGCGAGAACGTCGAGGAGTATGTGCGTGCGGCACTTTCTCCGGCCGAAATTGGCGCGGTCAAAATTTTGAGTGAAGAAGAAAGAAAGGTCGAAGTCGTTGTCGGGGATGACCAGCTGTCTCTGGCGATCGGCAAGAACGGACAGAATGTGCGCTTGGCGTCTAAGCTGTCCGGATGGTCCATCGATATCCGCTCGAAGAAGGACATCGCCAAAGCGGCTCTGGAAGCAAGTCTGGGCGAAGAAAGCGCTCCTTCGGCGGAAGTGGAAAACGCTTCTGAGCAAGCGCCTCTGGCGAATGACCTGGAGTCTCTGGAGGGCGTAGGCCCAAAGACCGCGCAGGCATTGATGGCGGCCGGTTATACCACGATCGAAGGTCTAAGAAAAGCGACCAAGGAAGAGTTGATGGCCGTAAAAGGCGTGGGACAGAAGACGGTCGAAAAAATTTTGGCGTCGCTGGAAGGGAATAAAACGGAATGAAGAAGGAAGTCAAAAAAGAAAAGAAACCGGCTGCTGCTAAAACTAAATCCACGGCGGCCGCAAAGCGCAAAACAGCCGCACCTCCTTCCAAGGCGGCAGCACCTAAAGCCTCTACACCAGTCGTTGCTGCGCCGCTAAAAATCGTTCCGCCAGCGCCGGTGCGTACTCCGCAGCAAACACCCTCGATTGCGAGCGCGAAAGAGGCGCTATTCCAGCAGCGCTTAAGCCAGGTCAAAGCGCCCGAGGTGAGGCGGCCGAACCCCCCGGCGGCAAATATCATCCAGACGCCGCGAAGACCCATGCCGGCTCCGGTTGCGCCGCCCAAACCGAAATCACCGCTTGTGGATGCGAAGCCCTTTGTAAGGCCCGCGGAGTCCGTGACGCCCGCCGCGCCCGCGGCAGCTCCAGAACCGGTACGTGCGCGCAAGGCCGAGATCTCATCGCCCATCACCGTGAAGGACCTTGCTTTGAAATTCGGGGTGCGTCCCAGCGATTTGATCGGCCGGCTTATCAAGATGAGCGTCTTTGCCTCCATCAACCAAAGCGTGAACTTCGACATCGCCGCGAAGGTCGGTGTGGAATTCGGCTATGAACTTTCTGAGATTAAAGTGGAATCTAAAGTGGAAACGCCTGCCGCGCGTGCTTCCGGAACGTCTGCAGCCATCACAGATAAGTCCAAACTTGTTCCGCGCGCGCCTGTCGTGACGTTCATGGGTCATGTGGATCACGGCAAAACCTCTCTTCTTGACGCGATTCGACAGACGAAAGTCGCTGCCGGTGAAGCGGGAGGCATTACGCAGCATATCGGAGCTTACGAAGTGTTTCTGCCCAAGGGCGCGGTCACGTTTCTGGATACGCCGGGCCATGAGGCTTTCACGCAGATGCGCGCCCGCGGCGCTCACGCGACCGACGTGGTGGTGTTGGTTGTGGCTGCGGACGATGGCGTCATGCCGCAGACCATTGAAGCGATTGATCACGCGAAGGCGGCCAACGTGCCCATCATTGTCGCGATCAACAAGATCGATCTTCCCTCGGCTCAGCCCGACCGTGTGAAAAAAATGCTTATGGAGCACGGCATCATGTCCGAAGATTGGGGCGGAAAAACGCTCATGCTCAACGTTTCGGCCAAGACCGGCAAGGGGATCGATGAGTTGCTTGAGATGCTTGTTTTGGAGTCCGATCTTTTAGAATTAAAAGCGGATCCGACCGCGCGCGCCTCGGGCGTTGTGATCGAAGCAGAGCTTTCGAAAGATTCCGGTGTCCTCGCGACCATGCTCGTCCAGGATGGCACGTTGCGTGTGGGGGATTTTGTCATCGTGGGCGACCAGTACGGCAAGGTGCGTGCGATGATCAATGATCGTGGCGCGCGTGTGCGCGAAGCGCTTCCGTCCATGCCTGTCGAGGTTCTTGGATTGAACGCCGCCCCGAAGGCGGGCGACCAATTTTATGTAGTGAAAGACGAGCACACCGCACGCGCCGTCGTGGAAGGCAAGCAGGCCGATGTTCGTCAGGGCAAGCTCGCCCAGGCCGCGCACACCACCCTTGAGCATCTTCTCGAAGACGTGAAAGCCGGCAAGGTCGAAGAATTGAAATTGATCCTCAAGTCCGATGTGCAGGGCTCGGTGGAGGCGTTACGCAACACCTTAGCCGGCATCAAATCCAAGAACGTGCGTCTTAACATCATTCACACGGGTGTGGGCGAAATCTCGGAATCGGACGTTCTTTTGGCCGCGGCGTCCAATGCGGTCGTCATCGGTTTCCATGTCGAGATGACCCACGGAGCGCGCGCTGCTGCCGAACTTGAACAAGTGGATGTGCGTTTCTACCAGATCATCTATGAAGTAAAGACCGCCATCGAAAAATCGATGGAAGGCCTGCTGGAACCGGAAGAGAAAGAAGTGTTCATCGGCGTCGCTGAGGTGAGGCAGGTTTTCAAGGTCTCCAAAACAGGGACGATTGCCGGCTGCAGTGTGCAGAAGGGCAAGATCGTCCGTAATTTTCAGTGCCGCGTCCTGCGTGATGGCAAGATGGTCCATCAGGGCAAGGTCGAGAGTTTGAAACGTTTTAAAGACGACGCGCGCGAAGTGCTCGAAGGGTTTGAGTGCGGCATCGGCGTATCCAATTTTGATGAGATCGCTCCCGGCGATCGCGTCGAAGTGTTCGAGATCCAGAAAAAAGCGAGAAAGCTCGAGTAAATGGCCCGGGTGCTTTCCGGAATGAGGCCCACCGGCCCGCTTCATCTGGGGCATCTCTTGGGCGCCCTCGACAAGTGGGTCGAGCTTCAAAAAACCGATGATTGTTTTTTTATGGTCGCCGACCTTCATGCGCTGATGGGGGAATACGAGAACCCGGCCCAGATACGTAAAAATTCCATGGAGATGGTTATTGATTGGCTGGCTTGCGGCATCGACCCAAAAAAAAGCACCCTTTTTATTCAGTCCCAGGTTCCGGAGCATGCTGAGCTGGCATTAATATTGGGGATGCTCACGCCGCTGGGGTGGCTGGAAAGAAATCCCACTTACAAAGAACAACTGAGGGAAATCGAGGGTCGGGATTTGACGACATTCGGGTTTTTAGGTTATCCGGTGCTTCAAGCGGCTGATATTTTACTTTATAAGGGCGAAAAAGTCCCCGTCGGGGAGGACCAGTTGGCTCATTTGGAGCTCACCCGGGAAATTGTAAGGCGGTTCAACGGACTCTATAAAAAACAAATTTTCCCTGAGCCCAAGGCGATGATGACCAAGCAGGCGCGTATTCTCGGGACGGACCGCCGGAAAATGTCCAAGAGTTATGGAAATGCGATCAACCTGTCCGATCCGGAAGAAGTTGTGCAGAAAAAAATCGCTTCCATGATCACCGATCCGCTGCGGGCTCGATTGGCCGACCCGGGCCATCCGGAAGCTTGCAATGTGTACTCCTACTATCAGGCGTTTGGAGAGCCGACGAAGGCCGCTCAGGTATTCGATTGGTGCACCAAGGCCAAGAAGGGCTGCACCGACTGCAAAAAAGAATTGGCACAGGTCGTGGACAGCGCAAGGCTGCAGCATATCCGCAGCGAAAGAAAAAAATATGAGTCGGACACAAGTGCCCTTGAAAAGATCATTCGGGAAGGAAGAACCAAGGCACGCGACGTGGCCCGAAAAACATTGAATGATGTGAAGGAAGTGTTGCATCTGGTGGTGGATTAAATGACCTATGACCTATAAAGTAAAACTCGAAATATTCGAAGGCCCGCTCGACCTCCTTCTGTATCTCATCAAGAAGGACGAACTGAATATTTATGATATCCCGATTACGCGCATCACGGAACAGTATCTGGAATATCTCGCGCTGATCGAAGAGTTGGATCTGGACGTCGCCGGCGAGTTCATTGTCATGGCGGCAACCCTGATGCACATCAAGTCCAAGACGCTGCTGCCGCCGGATCCCGAGGGCATCGAGACGGACGAGGCGGACCCGCGCGCCGAGCTTGTGAAGCGTCTTCTAGAATACAAAGCATTCAAAGAGGCCGCCGAGCGTCTGCGCGGGATGGAATTCGAACGTGCAAAAATTTTCACACGCACCGATGTCGAGCCGGAAGTGGACGACAGCGATTTGTCGCTTGTAGACGTGTCTCTTTTTGAGCTTCTGAACGCGTTCGCAAAAGTGCTTCGCGGTCTTGTGCCGGACGTATCGCATGAGGTCATCAAGGATGAGTTCACCGTGGCTGAGAAGGTGCATCAGATATTCCATCTTCTAGCCAAGAGAACGATCATCCATTTCAGCGAGCTTTTCAAGAGCGCAAAAAATAAGACAGAGGTCATCACTACTTTTTTGGCTCTTTTAGAGCTTGTGCGCCTGCGCGAAGTGCGGATACGCCAGGACGCCCATTTTGGGGACATAGAAATATCCCGCAACCCGAGATCAATGGAGCCGGTGAATGGAGCCGAAAACAATGGATAGTTTGGAATTAAGAAGGTCCTTGGAAGCGCTGCTTTTCACCAGTGAGAAGCCACTTTCTCCTGAAGAGTTGAAAGAAGCATTTACGGACGATGTCTCGGTCAAAGAAATTCGGGAGGAGATAGACGCTCTACGCCAAGAATGCGAGGACCAGCACCGCGGTTTCCGTGTGTATGAGATCGCCGGCGGATTCCAGATCGCCTCTGCGATCGATTTTGCAGAAGTGCTGAAGCGCTTTTACCATTCTCGCGAGAAAAAAAAGATGACCCCGGCAAGTCTCGAGACGCTTTCCGTGGTGGCGTACCGTCAGCCGGTCACGCGCGCGGATATCGAGGGGGTGCGCGGGGTGAATGTGGATGCGGCCGTGAAGGGTTTGATGGAAAAGGGCCTGATCCGTATCGTGGGCCGCAAGGAAGTGCCGGGCCGCCCGATCCTGTATGGCACCACCCGCGAGTTCCTTGAACATTTTGGGCTGAAGTCGCTTCAAGAACTTCCACCTTTGTCGGAGTATTCACTGAAGGACCTGGACCCCAGCATGCTTCCGCCTGAGTTGAAGCAAGAAGCCCCGGAGACGAGCGATGAGCCTGCAGAAAATTCGTAAAACGATCGATGAGCTAGACAAGAGGATCCTCGCGCTTCTAAACAAGCGTGCAAGGGCTTCGCGAGAGATCGGGAAGTTGAAAGAGGGGCAGGGCATCTACGCGCCGCACCGGGAAAAAGAGGTGCTGACGCGCCTTAAATCGCTCAACAAAGGACCGCTCACAAACGACGCCATTGACGCTATCTACCGCGAAGTGATGTCATTCTCCATCAGCCTGGAAAAGAAAGTATCCATTGCGTACCTTGGGCCTGCCGTGACCTACACCCATCAGGCCGCGCAGAAGAAATTCGGCTCTTCGGTGGAATACTCCCCGTCAGCCTCCATCTCGGATGTTTTCGCCGACGTGGGCAACGGGCGCTGTGAGTACGGCGTCGTGCCGGTGGAAAACTCTACCGAAGGCGCGGTGAATCACACCTTGGATCTATTCATCGATTCGGAAATTAAAATATACGGCGAGATATTTCTTCCCGTGCATCACCACCTGATGTCCAACGGCGTCCCGCTTTCGAGCATCACGCAGGTCTACTCCAAGGACCAGGTATTCGGCCAATGCCGTCTCTGGCTAGAAGCGAATCTGCGTGGAGCCGACTTGGTGGATACGACGTCCACGTCTGAGGCGGCACAGATCGTTGCAAACAATTCGAACCAGGAAGGCATCGCTTGTATCGCCTCCAGGATCGCGGCGGATGAGTACGGTCTCAAGGTTTTGGCGTCTTCGATCGAGGACAATACCAATAACACCACGCGTTTTCTTGTCATCGCGCGCGAGGAAGCAAAGCCAACCAAGAGCGATAAAACTTCGATCGTATTCGAGATCAAGGACAAAGCGGGCGCTCTGCACGACATCCTCGCGCCGTTCAAGAAGGCGCGCATCAATCTCACAAAGATCGAATCCCGCCCGTCCAAAAAGAAAGCCTGGAGTTATTTCTTCTTCGTGGACTTGGAAGGCCACCACGATGATGTCCGCGTCACAAAGGCGCTCGGCTCTTTGGCGAAACACTGCACATTTCTTCGTATTCTGGGTTCATACCCGAGGGCGGAAGAGTGAGTCTTTTTAGGACCGCAAAACCTTACCTCGCTTCAATAAAGAACTATGTCCCCGGCAAGCCGCTGGAGGAGTTGGAGCGGGAATATGGCATCAAGAACGCCGTGAAGATGGCCTCGAACGAAAACGCCCTTGGCCCGTCTCCCAAGGCAGTCGCGGCGCTTCGCAAAAATCTTTCGCGTGTCCATCGTTATCCCGAAGGCGGCTGCCACTACCTTCGCCAAAAACTTGCGAAGGCGCTCGGCGTGAAAGCCGAGGAGCTAGTGTTCGGAAACGGCTCGGATGAACTGCTGGTATTCGCCGTGCGTGCCTTCGTGGGACCCGGCGACGAGGTGGTCACGGCGGACCCAACTTTTCTTATTTACGAGATCGCCGCGAGCGTCGAGGACGGTCGCGTCATTAAAGTGCCCATGCAGGATTTTCGCTACGATTTGAGTGGGATGTTTGCGAAGATCACCCCGCGAACCAAACTTATCTTTATCGCAAATCCGGACAACCCCGTCGGAACTTATATCAACGAAAAACGTCTTTCTGCATTTCTCGAACGCGTGCCGCGCGGGGTTCTGGTCGTTTTGGATGAGGCGTACCATGAGTTTGCGCGCGTGAAAAAGGACTACCCGGATTCCATGAAACTGCGTAAACATTTTCACAACCTGATCGTGACGCGCACGTTCTCAAAGGCTCACGGCCTTGCCGGTCTCCGCGTCGGTTATGCGGTGGCTCAGCCCGATATCGCGGAGGCGCTCAATAAAGTTCGCGAGCCGTTCAATGTGAATCTCCTCGCTCAGGCAGCGGCCGTAGCCGCACTCGATGATAAAAATTTTTTGAAGCGCACGGTCACGATGGTAAATCAGGGACGTCAGTTTTTGACGGAAGCGCTCAAAGGACTCGGGTTCGGCGTCGTAGACACGGTGACAAATTTCGTTCTCTTTGATCTGGGCAGCGACTCTAAGCCGGTCTATGAAGCGCTTCTCAAACAGGGCGTTATCGTGCGGCCGATGAGCGGATGGGGGCTCAACACCTTTTTACGCGTCACGATCGGAAAGAAAACTGACAACAGGCGCTTTTTAAAAGCGCTTAAAAATTCACTTTGAGGAGGATGTCATGATTATCGTATTAAAACCGGATGCAACCAAGAAACAGATCGCGCACGTCGAAGCGAAAATCCGCGAACTGGGTTTGAAGCCCATGCTTTCTGTCGGAAAAGAGCGTGCCATTATCGGTGTGATCGGAGAAGAAGACAAAGCGCGTCTCCAGCCCTTCGAGGCGTTCCCGGGCGTTGAAAGTGTCGTGCCCATCCAGAAGCCTTACAAGTTTGCTTCTCGTGAGTTCAAAAAAGAAGACAGCCTCATCAAACTCGCTCCGGGCGTTGAGATCGGCGGAAAGAATATCATCGTGATGGCCGGTCCTTGCACGGTGGAAAACCGTGAACGACTCATGGGGATCGCCAAACTTGTAAAAAAGAGCGGCGCGAAGGTGCTTCGCGGCGGAGCGTTCAAGCCCCGCACCTCGCCTTATTCGTTCCAGGGACTGAAGGACAAGGGGATGAAGATGTTGTTCGAAGCCAAGCAGGAGAGCGGACTGCCTATCGTGACCGAGCTGATGGATCCGCGCGACCTTCCGCTCTTTTTGAAGTACGCGGACGTTATCCAGATCGGCGCGCGCAACATGCAGAACTTCGAACTTCTGAAAGAGGTGGGAAAGACGAAGAAGCCGGTTCTTTTGAAGCGCGGCATGGCTAGCACCGTGAAGGATTTCCTCTTGTCAGCGGAATATATCCTCTCAGAGGGCAACTCCAATGTGGTCCTGTGCGAACGTGGCATTCGCACGTTCGAGGACTCGACGAGATTCACGCTGGATATCAGCGCGGTGCCGGTCATCAAGAAGCTGAGCCATCTGCCGGTGGTCATCGATCCCTCGCACTGTTCAGGTATCTGGGATTATGTGGCGCCGCTCTCCAGGGCCGCAATCGCAGTCGGCGCCGACGGCCTTATCATCGAGGTGCATGATGACCCTGAAAAAGCACTCTGCGACGGTCCTCAGGCCCTAAAACCTTCCAAATTCGATGCCCTGATGAGAGACTTAAAGGCTATCGCAAAAGTTCTTGGCCGAACGATATGACCCGTCCACCGTTCGAAAAGGTCGCCATTGTGGGTGTTGGCCTGATCGGCGGCTCGCTTGGCCTTGCGATTCGAAAAAGGAAGATTGCCAAGCTCGTGATGGGCGTCGTGCGGCGTCGCCTGCCGGGCGCTCAAGCGTTGCGTAAAAATGTGGTGCACGGCGCCACGATGAGCCTCAGGGAAGGGGTGCGCGGGGCCGATCTTGTGCTCCTCTGCTCGCCCGTCTCAACGATCGTCGACCAGATACGCAAACTCAAACCGCTCCTCGCGCCGCGCGCGTTTGTGGTGGATGTGGCCAGCACAAAAGTCCTGGTGCATCACGCCGTCATATAATTCCTGCTAGGCGTGCGGTTTGTCGGCTCGCATCCGATGGCAGGTTCCTCCAAAAAGGGAGCTCAGTTCGCCGAGGCGGATCTTTTTGAGAACTCCGTTTGTTATCTCACCGCATACGACATGGAAGCGGAAAGATTCTGGCGGGCGGTAGGTGCAAAAGTATTTTATCTTACGCCAGAAAAACATGATGAATGGGTGGCGCGCACAAGCCATCTTCCGCATATCCTTGCTTTCGCCATGTTCCAAAGCGGCCACATGAAGAAATTACAGAAACTGGGCCTTGAGGCCACGAACCCGTCCGTCCGCGATCTCGCGCGGCTTTCCAAATCAGACCCGAAACTTTGGGCCGACATTCTCCTGTCAAACAGGCAAGAGATTCTGAGCACGCTCAAGGAATACGAATCGAATGTGGCCTATCTAAGAAAAGCGCTCGGTGCGGGAAATTCCCGGGCGATCGAAAAATTCATCTCTCAGGCCAATAGCGTCTCTCATAAGCTTGCCCCCAAAATCTCGTAAGAAGAACATTAAGAGCCGCCGCAGAATTTTTCGGAGGGAGCGGGGCATACCTGTCCCGGCCCGGAGAAAAAATCTGCGGCGGCTCATCATTGCGATTGACGGACCTGCAGGTAGCGGTAAATCTTCGACCGCCAAAGTGTTAGCCGCTCGGCTCAAACTCCCTTATATCGACACCGGCGCTATGTACCGCTCTCTGACGCTTTTGGCCGTGCAGCGCGATGTTTCTCTGGAAGATGTTTCTAAGCTTGCCAAGCTGGCACAGGCCATGCAGATCCGATTTGGACGCCCCGCCAAAGCAGGAACACAGAAGGTCTATGTCAACGGAAAGGATGTCACCCAAGCCATCCGCGAACCTGAGATAACTCGGAGTGTGTTCTACGTCGCCCGAGAACCCCGTCTCCGCAAGGAAATGGTCAAAAAACAACGCGCTTTTGGGAAGAAAGGGGGGGCGGTGATGGAAGGCCGCGACATTGGCAGCGTGGTATTCCCCAAGGCCGACTTTAAGTTCTATTTTGACGCGACACCACGCCTGCGGGCTCTGCGCCGGCAGAGGGAATTGGCCGTCGTTGGAAAGAAAATGCCGCTTGAGCAGGTTCTAAAGGAAATAGAGGAGCGCGACCGCTCCGACCGGGAGCGCAAGGAGGGGGCTTTAAAGGTCGCCAAGGGGGCCAGGGTGCTGGATACGACCGGATTGACAATTGAGGCCACCATTGATAAGATTCTGGCCATTCTCAAGGGGCCGGGCCGCCGGTGAATGCGAAGCCTCAGGTCGGCGGAAGTGAGCCTTTTTATTGGCTTGTCCGCAATGCTCTTTTTATTTTCTATAAGGTTCTGTTCCGTTTCCGTTATTTTGGCTCGGCCAACGTCCCGGGGAAAAAAGACCCCCGCGGCGTGATTCTTGCGCCGAACCATGCAAGTTATCTGGATCCGCCCGCCATCGGTGTTTCTCTCGGCCGTCGCGTCACGTTTCTGGCGAAAGATTATCTTTTTAAGCACGGTTTTGTGGGATGGATATTGCGCGGAATCGGCGCCTATCCTATCAAGTCTGATTCGGGCAATGATTTTCGTTCTATCCGTGACCTCGTGCGCATCTTGAAGCGGGGTGCATGCGTGGCGATTTTCCCGGAAGGGACGCGCTCCGCAGATGGCTCGCTGCGTGAACCGGAGGGAGGCATCGGCTTCCTCGCAATGAAAAGCGGCGCGTGGGTCGTGCCTGCCTACATCCAGGGAAGTTACGAGGCGATGCCGCGCGGAACAAGCGGTGTGCGGATGAAGCCGGTGAAGATATTTTACGGCGAAGCGTTCTTGGCGACCGAAGAACGCTTTGGGATTGAGAGCGGCGCGTATATGGCGGTCAGCCGTCATATTATGGATGAGATCAGGAAGCTGAAAAGTTTGCACGAAGCGGTGTAAGACGGCATCCGGCGGCCTTTGGCCGGCGGAGCTGCTTCCGTATAAGGGAGGAAGTAATGTTTGCTGAGAGAATACTGCGCTCGTTTCTGGATGAAGAAGATTCAACGCCGGGCGGAACCGTCAATTACGAAAGCACGTTTTCGAATATCGCCCAGGGTCATGTCGTAAAGGGTTTTATTATCGCGATCACTTCAAAAGACGTGATCGTAGACATTGGGTTCAAGTCGGAAGGCGCGATCCCGTCGTATGAATTTGATTCGCTGTCATCGCTTAAGATCGGCGATGAAGTCGAAGTGCTTTTGGAAGAGACCGAGAACAAAGACGGTCGTGTCATCCTTTCGAAGAAAAAAGCCGAGAAGAGCCAGGGTTGGGACCGTGTCGTCGAAAACGTGGGAGAAGGCTCCAACGTCGAAGGCAAAGTCACTCGCAAGGTCAAGGGCGGACTCATGATGGATATCGGTGTCGAGGCCTTCCTGCCCGCCTCACTCGCATTCCTCAAAGGTTTCGGCAGCCTGAACTCGCTTCTAGGCCAGACCATCCAGGTCAAGGTCGTGAAGATCAATCCGAGCCGCAAGAATATCATCGTCTCCCGCAAAGACCTTCTCGAGAAGGAAAAGCTGGAGTCGAAGGCCAAAACGCTGGAAGAGCTTGAAGTGGGCTCGACCCGCAAAGGCACTGTGAAGAACATCACGGACTTCGGCGTATTCATCAACCTCGGCGGTATCGACGGCCTCTTACACATCACCGACATGAGTTGGGGTCGCATCGCGCATCCGTCTGAGCTTGTGAAAGTGGGCGACAAGATCGATGTGAAGATCCTCTCGTTCGACAAAGAGACCATGCGCGTTTCGCTAGGATTGAAACAGATCGAAGCGAATCCGTGGACTAATGTTGACACGAAATATCCGATCGGTTCCAGGGTCAAAGGCCGCGTTGTGAACGTGGTTCCTTACGGCGTGTTTGTGGAGTTAGAGCGTGGCATTGAAGGATTGGTGCATGTCTCGGAAATCTCGTACTCGAAACGCGTCACGAACCCGGCCGAGGTCTTCAAGACCGGCGACCCGGTGGATGTGATGGTGCTTAATATCGATAAGGAACACGAGAAGATCTCGCTCGGCATCAAACAGACCGGCGAGAATCCGTGGACCGGCGTCGAAAGCCGCTTCAAGGTCGGTGACAAGCTTAAGGGTCTCGTGCGCAACCTGACCGAGTTCGGCGCGTTCGTCGAGCTGGAGCCGGGCATCGATGGCCTCATCCACGTGTCTGACATGTCTTGGACGCGCAAGGTGAACCATCCGAAAGATGTGCTGAAAAAAGGCCAAGAGGTGGAAGCGGTGATTCTCGTTGTGGACGAAGTAAATCACAAGTTGTCGCTTGGAATGAAACAGCTCATCACGGACCCGTGGGAAGAGATCGCCTCCAAACTCTCCACCGGTTCGATGGTGATGGGAACCGTGACCAAGGTCGCTTCGTTTGGCGTGTTCGTCGAGATCGAGAAGGACGTCGAAGGACTCCTCCACATCTCGGAGACCGACCTCACCAATCCCACGCTCCTTGAGACGACCTTCCCCATCGGGAAAAAAGTCTCGGCGCGTATCGTGAAGATCGACCTTCCCTCACGGAAGATCGCGCTTTCCACGAAGGGCATCAACCAAGCCTAAAGAAAACCCAAAGAACCCGCTGTCAGCGATCCTGATGGCGGGTTTTTTGTGTCTCCGTCTCGCCAAGCACTCGCTTCCTCAGTCAGTACCGCGCAGGGGCACGGTATTCCTTCGAAAGCTCGTTGGCTTGCCGAGTCGGAGACTCGTACTGTCGGCGGACGCGGTGTTCTCCGGAGGGAGCGGGGCACCCCTGCCCCGGCCCGGAGGAGAATACCGCGGTCGCCGCCTAGTGTCGGGAACCGCGCGTACCCGAGAAGCAATACCTCGCCGTGCCGCCACTAGCCGAAACGTGATATATTAGTCTTCATGAATCCAGTCGATATTCTTTGCAGAAATGCGGTCGATGTCATTGACCGCACCGAATTAGAATCACGACTCAAAGAGGGGAGACCTCTCCGCGTGAAGGCCGGTTTCGACCCCAGCGCTCCTGATATTCATTTAGGCCATACCGTCCTATTAAGAAAGCTCCGCGAGTTCCAAGACCTGGGCCACAAGGTCGTGCTTCTCATCGGCGACTTCACGGCCACGATAGGCGACCCCACTGGCCTTACCAAAACTCGCCCCGCTCTGACCCAGAAAGAAGTGGAAACCAACGCCAAAACGTATCAATCACAGGCGTTCAAAATTCTTGATAAGGACCCCAAGAAGATCGAGGTGGTGCATAACAGCGACTGGCTGGGGAAGATGATGTTGAAGGATTTTTTAGAAACGCTTGGCACGCGCTTTACCGTCCAACAGGTGCTTGAACGCAACGACTTCGAAAAGCGCATGGCGGAAAATCAGCCCCTGTCTATCCGGGAAGAGTTATACCCTCTTTTGCAGGCCCAAGATTCCGTTGCCGTGAAAGCCGATGTAGAGCTCGGCGGGACAGACCAGAAATTTAATTTACTCGCTGGCCGTGATCTCCAGCGCTCCCTGGGTTTGCGTCCGCAAATAGTCATGACCTTTCCATTATTGGTGGGCCTGGACGGCAAACAGAAGATGTCCAAATCCCTCGGCAATTACATCGCGGTCAACGATTGCCCCAAGGACGTGTTCGGCAAGGCGATGTCTATTCC
Source organism: Candidatus Omnitrophota bacterium (assembly GCA_031379345.1). Taxonomy (GTDB): domain Bacteria; phylum Omnitrophota; class Gorgyraeia; order 2-02-FULL-51-18; family 2-02-FULL-51-18; genus JAHFFM01. The sequence goes on from JANNFA010000223.1 coordinate 15,546, forward strand.
AGACACGCTCATGGCCTCGTATTACAGCCTGCTTACGGCCGAGAAGTATGACCCTTCGTCACATCCGCGCGATGCCAAAGTAAAGCTCGCCAAGCTTCTCGTGGAATCTTTGCATGGCAAGAAAGAGGCCGACGCCCAGGCCGAAGAGTTTAAAACAGTTTTTAGCAATAAAATGACTCCGACAAAAATTGATGTAATCGAAGTTCCTAAGGGAAAGTATTGGATTGTTGATTTCTTGAGACTTTATTGCGGCGTTCAATCTGGTAATGAGGCGCGAAGACTAATAGAGCAAAAAGCTATAAGCTTTATTGGGGAGGCGGGCGCCCAAGCTGGCTATGATTCACTTGAAGAGGGGACCCACGTACAATTTACATCTAAGCTTGTAATATTTGATGGGCCTGTACAAGGGGATGCAAGCTTCGAAGTCCCATTCACCGATGGTCCGATTGTTCGGATTGGGAAGAAGAAATATCTTAAAGTTATACCAAGCTAGCGCGTGTATCATTTTGCGGTACCGCTCTCTCAAAAGCAATCTTAGGAATTATATATGAAAAGATGCCCAAAATGTTTGAAGGCGTATGATGATAGTTGGGGTGTTTGTCTGGGGGATTCTACGCTTTTAGTTGTTGACGGTTTCGCGCCTATTCAGCCGGTTAATCAAAGCGCGGAATCATCGGGCCTATTCTGCCCTTTTTGTAAAGAAACAATCAAGCCCGGCGCATCGGTTTGTCCCCACTGCCGTAAAGAATTGGGGGCGTCGGTTATTATCGAGGGAATAGGGGCTTTGATTACTATTCCTTTGTTAATTTTTTTGGTATGGCTCTCGGTGGGCCTGTTCTATAACGTGAACGGCCTTCGTAGCGATGCTAATGGTCAAGAATTTAGGCAGCGGGCTAAGGGGTACAATCAAACTCTCGATAAGATCGAATCGGCCCTCCTAAAATTTACATCAGATAGTTCAAAATAGCACACCGCATATTTCGGATACTGTACCCCGTCCCAAGGGGTAGCTTCGTACGTAGTTTCCTGGGACACATCACTAAATTAGTTTAGTTATGTGTCCCTCTCACCCTGACTCACGTTAATCTGCCAAGACCCCGTTGAATTCCCTCTAATAATATGATATCATTATGATATCAATAGGAGGAGTTATGGCGGATATACTAGTCAGGGGGCTGGAGACGAGGCTTGTAAGTCGACTGAAAGAAATCGCCAAGCAGCATGGGCGTTCTTTGCAGGGTGAGGTAAAGGTCATTTTGAGCCGGAACGTACCCTATACAACGAAGGAGGCGTTGGCGATATCAGAGAAATGGAAAAAATACTTCGCCGGAAGAGTCTTCAGTGATAGCACGGATGACATTCGCGAAGACCGGGAGCGTTGATGGCGCTCGTTGTGGATGCAAGTGTGGCGGTCAAATGGCTTTTTCCTGAAGTGCATACCGAGGCGGCCAAGCGCGTCCTAAAAAATACACGTGAGATAATCGCACCGGATTTGATATGGGCCGAGGTTACTAGCGCTGCGTGTAAAAAGATCCGTCAGAAAGAGGCGAAGCCCGAAGAAGCGGTCGCGCTTTTAAGGGAATTTCAGAATTACCCTATCGAGACAACCGAATCCAAGGTGCTTATGGAAACGGCCCTGTTGGTGGCCTGCGAGGCTGGTTTGAGTATTTACGATGCCTTGTACCTGGCTTTGTCCTATGACCGGGATTGCTCGCTTGTCACAGCCGATAGACGTTTATATGACAGGGTTCGCGCGACCTTTCCTCAATCAGAGATCCTCTGGCTAAAAGACCTCAGAGCGTGACTCACGCCGAAGAAGACCACGAAATAAATTGTCCTTACTGCGGCACGGCGTTTTCTGTGCGCGTGGACAACACCGGCGGTTCGCACCAATCTTTTGTGATCGATTGCGAGAACTGCTGCCGGCCGATAGAAGTTGAGGTGTCCGTCGAAGAGGACGGCTATGTCAGCTTGATTGCAAAGCGCGAAGGTGAAGGATAGAATGTATTTATTACACAGGAGGCTGCTCATGAAGAAGTCCGCAATTATACTTTCGATATTATCTTTCAGTTTTATTATTAGCGGCATCGTTTTTGCCGAAGACCCGGATATGGAAGACAAGGGCATGATGGGCGGAAAAGGAATGATGGGCGGCAAGGGCGGCATGATGCATGAGCAACCGAAGATTGTTGCCACTTCCGATGGCGGGGTTGTTGTCCTTGCCGGAGGGAAATTATCGAAATATGACGGCTTGCTAAACCTCGTAAAAGAGGTGGAAATAAAGGGCGGACCCTCACCCAAAAAGATGGACGAAATGAATTCAGAGGAAATGCCTCAACCGGATCCCAGCTTTAAGCCCATGGACGACGCGCAGATAGCCGCTATGATGGAGCAGGATTCTCAAGTCGAGGCCCCTGCCGCCGCCCCGGAGCCGACCCCCGGTCAGTAGGGGGGTGGGGGGTCTAAAATAAAGCTTTGACACCCTTTGGGCTAAGTGTTATATTTTGACCTTGATTAGTGAGTTCTCTGGAGGCTGTGTTTGATCCTGCTCACGTAAAAACTTAAAGACAACGAACTGATTCAGCGCAAACCGCCTGAAAATCAGGCGGTTTTTTTGTTGTCTTGATTAAAAAATTTTTTGCTCTTTCACAATTGAATAGTCTATCGAGAAGTGCGGAATATCCGTAATTTTTGAGCACGTGATAATCCATGTTTTGGTCAGCTCAAACCATTTGTTGCAGGTATGCAACATCCAAATATAATTAATTGGAGAGTTTGATTCTGGCTCAGAACGAACGCTGGCGGCGTGGTTCAGGCATGCAAGTCGCACGAGTCCCGCAAGGGACTAGTGGCAGAAGGGTTAGTAACACGTGGGCAATCTACCCTCGAAACGGGGATAACATCGCGAAAGCGGTGCTAATACCCG
>JANNFA010000238.1:0-14386 GCA_031379345.1 Candidatus Omnitrophota bacterium
AAAAAGAGGTCACGACCCGGCCCCGTCCCAGCATCGCCGAAAGAAATTCCTCCAGACCCCGAACCCCCTGCCCCGTGAGCGCCGAGACCCGCATCGGGCCGGGGTTTTTTTCGGGGGCAACAAGATCTGCCTTGTTCCAAACAACATATACTTTTTCTGCATTCACCCCCAGATCTGCCAACACTTCATTGACAGCGCTTTGAACCGGACGCGTATCTGACCGACTCGCATCGACGACATGCAAGAGAATATCGGCATGCACCGCTTCCTCAAGGGTGGCTTTGAAGGATTCAATAAGATGATGGGGAAGTTTTTTTACAAAACCGACCGTATCGGTCAAAAGCGCTTTCTGATTCCCAGGCAAAGTCACCAGGCGCGTCGTGGTATCCAGCGTGGAAAATAGCTGGTCCTTCACGAGAACACCCGCACCGGAAAGCCGGTTAAAAAGTGTGGATTTTCCGGCATTGGTATATCCCACGAGCGCCACGATGGGCCAATCATTTCGTTTTTTCTTTTCAATGGCTATCACACGGCGGCGGTCGATCTGTCTGAACTCACGCTCCAGCCGGGTGATGCGTTCGCGAATATGGCGGCGATCGACTTCCAATTTTTGTTCGCCGGGACCGCGTGTTCCGACGCCGCCTCCCAGACGAGAAAGATAGATACCTTCTCCCCCCAGTCGAGGCAAAAGATATTTGAGCTGAGCAAGCTCTACTTGGAGCCGGGCCTCCGTCGAGCGTGCACGACGTGCGAAAATATCCAAAATAAGCTGGGTACGGTCGATGGTCTTGGTGCCGAGGACTTCTTCAAGATTGCGCTGTTGGGAGGGCGACAGGTCAGTGTCAAACACGACCACGTCCGTCTCTTCCCTCTCCACGGCAGAAGCGATCTCGTCGGCTTTGCCGCCGCCGATATAGAGACGTGCATGCATTTCGCGGAGACGACAATCGAAAGTTTTCGAGACTTCAAGTCCGGAAGCTTTTGAAAGTTCGGCTAGCTCATCATCACCCTCATCAAAGGTGACAAGGATGGCCCGCTCTCTAGAAACTGGCAACGATGCTCGCGCCGCCGGAGAGGTTCACGTAGTTGTAGGAAGGGTCGTTGGAATTATTATTGAGGTAGTCCAAAAACACCTTGAGGTTCGTGTTCTTGTTCATTGGAACCGTGAGACGGGTGTTCACTAAATATTCATCGTCTTGCCGAGCGATGGGAAGCACCGTCTCTGGATAATCTGAGTTTTTATAACGAAAACCCAACAGCCCAGTCCAGTCGCGCCAAACGGGAAAACCAAAATCGGTACTTATTTGATGGATGTTTCGCACATAGTTCGAGCCCTGTGTGTCCTCTACTTTGAACTCAAAGCCGACGGCCAGATTAAGATCCTTCGTATCGTTCAAATAAAAAGTGTTCGTGGCCTTGGCCGCGTTGCTGACTCCCTCACGGGAGGTCGAATCAGGCGTAAGACCCTGGTCTTGGTAGTCGGTGTACGCAACACTCTCAGAGAGTGTCAGTCGGTGCCAATCCACCCAGGAATAGACCCAGCGGAATGTCTGCGGATAGCTCTGGTAATACATCTGTTCGTCGACGGAGACATGGACATAACTGGATGAAAACATTGCGACGTATGGCCTATCCCACAACTTGCCGAGGTAGGATACGGTCGCTGTCGGAACATGCACCAGGGTATTCAGATAGTCGAGGGTGTCGCTGTAAAATGAATGTGCGTACGAGTAACTTCCAGTGAGTGTCCATGGCCCGTCCTTGCGCAGTTCATAGCTTCCATAGAGTGACCCTGGAAATCGGACGGCATGCTCTTCGGCCGGCACTTGTTCCTTTTTAGGCTCAGACGCGGCATTAGAATTGAACTCGGCTCCCTGTTCGATAACAAAGGACCATTTTTTGCCCTCAGACGCCAGCCGGATAGACTCGATGCGGTCGATGGCCTCAAGATCCCGATCGGCTCGTATCTTGTAGTCACTGGAAACGCCGCTCATGGCGAGATAGGTAAGCGTCGCGCGTGACGCTTCCATATCTTTTTTATGGAAAAGTGTCTGCGCAAGCGCATAACGCAGAGCCGCGTTTTCTGGCGATATCGCCAAACCTTCGTTGAAGGTGTTCACAGCTTCTTCATAACGGCCCAATTTATCCAGCGCAATGCCCTTGTAGCGTTTAACCATCACATCTTTTGGATATTGGACCTCAAGCACGTCGAAAGCTTCGACGGACTTCTCAAACTCCGCGTCCATAAACCGGATGACGCCCTGTGTCTTCATGAACTCTTCGGCGCCCATCTGTCCGGACAAGGGCTCCGCACCCAGCGTCCCTGTCGAGGATATCATCTGCAATTTTTCCAATTGTCCCTTGGCGTAGACCGAGAAGCGCCCCCCGTCCACGTCATATTCCACAAGCTTCTCGAGATAAGCGCGAGACTTGGACGTCTCTCCCCGCCTGAGATGCGTGTTCGCCAGTAGCTTCAGCACAGAAAGATCTTTGGGGGACATCCGAAGAACCTCGTTGAAGGTAATAAAAGCCTCCTCGTCACGCCGAAGCGCTGAAAGACAGGCGCCGACATAGCGTCGGGCCACGATGTCGGAGGGGTCGGAAGCGACCGCTGTCCGGAATTCCGAGAGAGCTTCTTCGTACCTATGAATCAAAAAAAGCTGAATCGCTTTGCTGTTCGGTGCTGTCTGGTTTTGGAGGAGGTCGGCAGAGTCGCCGGCGGAATCGTTCTCGGCGAAACAAAGAAGCGGAAACAGCACAACCGCGAGGATCAACAAGCTAGAAATTTTTCGGGACATCTAGGAGGTCGAGACCTCGACAGTGCCAGGCGTAGCCACCACACTCCCTCCAATTCCACTGGGGACATCAAGCACAACGACACTGGAAGCGTGAATAAAATTCGGGCCGGACCCGGGGCCATCGTGATCGTGAACGCCAGTCCCCGGGCTAGGATCAGCGTCTATTGGGAGAAATTTGATGGAGCCTGTGATCGGGACATCATCTTTAATAAAAGCAAAATTTGTGATGGTCCTCAGACTCCCATAATAACCGGAATCACTCCCCCCGTTAGAAGTTACATAACTATTATAATCCGTGCGAATCGCAAACATAAAATCTATGAGTGTCGCTAAATCGCGAGGGCGCATGTCCGGATGATCATTGATAAAACTCGCAAGATCACTGGGGTTCACGAAAGCACCGGGCGGGGGTCCCATCAACGAGGGATCCATCATCGTTCCAAAGAATGCCTCCCCTGCGGAACCTTGGGCTCCGCCATCCGGTATAAAAAGCGGCTGGCCATCCAGACCAAACCCACGCTCAGAGCCAGCCATCGGACCGCTTGTCTCAGCATGCCGGTCGATCGCCTCCATCATTCTATCTTGAACATCCGGCGGCATGTTCTGAAAATAATCCGTCTGCTCGATGGCATTTTTCACAGTCTCTGCAAACATTGTGGAGTCCATCCGGCTGGGGCCCTCGCCCCCATTCAAGTCCGCGAGACGCTCAAACATCTCGCTCATCGCCGATCCGCCAAATGTCTCACTTTTTGAAAATTCCGAATCATGCGCCATGTTCATCACAACACCGTCCACAGCGCTGTCCAAACGAGCGTCTGTCAGCGGGCCCCCTCCGCCAGACCCTCTATCCGCTTCCGGACCACGCGGCTCTGTAGGTCCTCCGGAATCCGGACCGGGGGGATTCGGTCCGCCAGATTTCTTATCGTCTTCACCGGCAGTTGCTTCCTTAGGAGACTCGGCATCCGACGTTGCCTCCGGCGCTGTGGCAGGTCCCGATTTTTCGAGAGCCATGGCGCCAAATGCCTCGGTCATAAAATCTTTTCCTGCCTGCATGTCTTCGGAGCTGAGTTCGAATTCTTTATCCATCGTTCCATCGGGCGCCATCGTCGCCCCATGCCCTTCCCAAACAGGAATCTCTTTATCCGGCTGGTCGATAGGATTGAAGCCCACGCTGTGCTCATAGACTTGCACCGTGCTGTTCATTGCGCTGCCGATTCCCTCAGCGGCAACAGAAAACGCGGTTCCGCGCACTGTGGAGACGGCCGTGGGTGTTGAAACTCTGAAAGAGGATTCCTTTTTTAGATTTCTCACCAAAGCAAAGACTTCGCCCGCCGACAGCTCTAGTTGGGGCTGGGCGCTAATAGACTTGAGGACGACGCGTGTGTCCTGTTTAAGACGCGTCACACTTTTGAAATCATCGCCAAAGGCAAGCTGGCATTCAGAATCCGGGCCCACAAAAAGACTCGCCCCTTCAATGAGCTCCATGTCCTTTGACACCGCGCTCCAATCAAGATCATCGGGATTTTTGTATCTCACCTCACCCGTAAGCTCTATGACCTTGGCCTTCGCCAATTCTACGGCGCGACACTCACTTCCCCCCAAGAAGACGAAGACCAGAAGGAGACTGGAAAAAACTAACTTTTTCATTATATTAACATTCCTATTTAAAATTATCATATATAATACTTAACTATACATTATTTATCAAAAAAAATCAAGAACCTATCCCTTTCCACAGACTCAATATCTTTTTTGCCGTCTCTTTTGGTTTTTCAATCGGACCGACGGACAGGGACACCAAGCCCTGTTCACGACGAAACCAGGAAAGCTGTCGTTTTGCATAATTCCGGGTATGTTGCTTTAAGAGCAGGACTGCCTCCTCTTTGGAGGTTCTGCCCTCGAACCAGCCTTGCATTTCCTTCAATCCCAAGGCCCCGGAGGCCGTCATGCTAAGACTTTTTTTTAACACTCGCCGAGCCTCCCCTTCAAGACCTTGATCCATCATGGCATCCACCCTTTTTTCAACTCTCCGATAAAGATCCTCTCGATCTCGTTCCAGAAAAAAAATAGGGCAATGATAATCGACGCGAATTCCCTTGCGCTCAAGCTTGCGGCTGGAAATAGGTGCGCCGGAGAGCGCGCATACCTCCAGAGCCCGAACGAGACGACGATGATCATTCGCATGAATTTTTGCAGCGGACGGCGGATCCACCGCTTTTAGTTCCTCATGAAGATAGGTGCCGCCATGTTTTTCTTGCGCCCTCTGTAATTTTTTTCGAAGCTCCTCATCGCGACCTCCCCCCTCTGCCTCGAAGAGACCGTCCAGCAGGGCTCGTAGATAAAGTCCGGTGCCGCCCGAAAGAAGCGGTGTTCTGCCGCGTTTCAATATCTTCACGATATGACTTTTGGCCTCGACCCGAAAGCGCGCCGCGTCGAATACTTCGGAGACGTTCAAAAAAGAGACGAGGTGCGCTTTGAGCGCTTTTTTTTCCGTGGGAGTCGGAGCCTGGGTCACGGTGGGCATGCCACGGTAGACCTGCATGGAGTCGAAGGAGATCATTTCTACGGGAAGCTTTTTTGCGATCTCGAGACAAACCGCGGTCTTGCCTGAGGCCGTGGGCCCGGCGACGATAAGAAGAGTCGGCTTCAATGGTTCGACAGGCTCACCATCAAGGGAATATCTTTGTGGGGTATCCGTCTTTTTTAAGGCGTGATTCGAGCGACTGGGCATCTTCACGAGCCGTGAGGTGCCCGATACGGACTCGAAAATGCCGCGAGGTCTCGTCCTGAGCGATGTAGGCGTCCAGACGTTTGCGCATAAGCTTGTTCAAAAGCCGTTCGGCATTGCGGCGTTTGGAGAAGGAACCGACCTGCACCGAATAGATCAAAGTTTCTTCAATCCCCATCTGCTGCAAAAGCGCGGCTTGCCCGCCAACGTTTTGGTGGCGGGGATGCGAAAGACCCAAAAGATGCCTCACCTGCTGAGCCTCCCCATAGTCTGGGTAACGCTCAAGAGCGTCCTTATAATAAAGGTCCGCCTGCAAGCGGTCATTTTTGAAATAATAAGAGTCCCCGAGTGAATACGCGGCTTGCGCACGCAGTTCGGAGGAAGCGGCATTCTTCTGGAGGCCCTCAAGAAGGGGTCTCGCCTCCTCGAACCGACCAAGTTTCATCAAGGACAGCGCTCGTATCATGACGACGTCTTCAGAGCGGCTATCTCTGGCTGAGAAACGGCCAGCCAGCTTTTCACTTTTCTCAAAATTTCCTTTCAAGAAACTCTCCATCACCGCCTCATAAGAACTGGCCGGCGGTTTGCGTGCCTCCGCGGTGCTGGAAATGGCAAGTGACAGGAAAATGAAAGCCAGAATTTTTCTTTTAATCGGAAAGCTCCCCGAGCAAGGTCTCGTCCGCGGCGGCCGTGATGCGCACCGTGCGCGCATGGCCGCAAAGGTCCTCATTTGAAGAAGCGACGACCCGCTTAAAAGAACGCGTGCGGCCCACGTAACGACCCTCTTCGCGGCGGGTCTTGGATTCAAATAGCACTTCCTCTTTCCGCCCTACAATGGCTTGGTTTCTTTTTAAACTGATGGCCCGCTGAAGTTGTAACAACCGTTGGAGGCGTGAGCTTTTCTCTTCATTAGACACATCATCGGGGAGTTTCACCGCCGGGGTTCCGGGCCGCTCGGAATAGGCGAACACAAAAGCTGCGTCGAACTGTACCTCTTCGACGAGTTTCATCGTCTCCTGAAAGTCTTCTTCGGTCTCTCCCGGAAAACCCACAATAAAGTCCGTCGTAAGGCTTCCCTGCGGGATCAGCCGCTGGTATTCCTCCACTTGCTCGAGATACCACTGCGCGGTGTGCTCGCGCTTCATCCGTTTTAAGATCCGGTCCGAGCCCGACTGTACCGGCAGATGCAGATGCGGGCAGATCGACGGTAGGTCACGCATCGCTTCGAAAAGTCGCGTGTGGGCATCCTTGGGATGACTCGTGATGAAGCGGATACGAGGAATGCTCGCCGCGTGTTTCTGGATCTTTTGCAGAAGGCCGGAAAAGTCGATCTCCTCCGGAAGCCCTTTGCCATAGGAGTTTACGTTCTGCCCGAGTAACATCACATCCTGGAACCCACGTGATTCCAAATCCTTCATCTCGGTAAGAATACTTTCGGAGCCTCGCGAAATTTCCTTTCCGCGTGTATAGGGCACGATGCAGTAGGTGCAGCGGTGGTCGCAGCCCTTCATGATGCTGACCTGCGTCCGGATGGTCCCGGAGCGGTAATTCACGCCATCGAGTCCATACTCATCATCGAGCCGGTCGATGGCCAACCTGGGAGCACGGCGCGCCCGCACATCCTCCACAAGTTCTCCGATTTGACTTAAATTCCCCGTGCCACAGACGATGTCAATTTCAGGATTTTTTTTGAAAAAATTCTCGCCATGCTCCTGCGCCATGCAGCCCAGGATACCGATCACGAGCTCAGGTTTCGTCTCTTTTAGTTTCTTGAAAGCGCCCATGCGGCCGAACACTTTTTGCTCGGCATGATCGCGCACACTGCAGGTGTTGTAGAAGATGACGTCCGCCTCCTCTATTTCAGAGGTCGTCTCATAACCGCGGCCCATAAGGATGCCGGTCACAGCCTCCGAGTCGCGCTCATTCATCTGACATCCGAAAGTTTGGAGAAATAGTTTTTTCATACGGAACAATAATACCAGCTTTTGAGCAGCCCGGAAAGAACGAGGGTTAGAGGCGGGCTCCGGTCACGAAAGGTCGAAAAGGAGGAGTTCCGCGGTGCTATTTGCTTGGAGCTTTATTTCAGACTCTCCGGAAATGGCAGCGCCATCCGAAGTGGAAAGATTTTGGCCATTCACTGAGACAAGGCCTTTCGCCACCTGGATCCAGGCGTGACGGCCGTGCTTCAAAGGCAGTGAAAGCTGGGCTCCAGGCTTCAAGCGCGCGGCCCATACATTCACATCCTGTCCGACCGTCACAGAGCCATCCCGGCCGTCTTGAGAGGCGACCAAAACAAGACGCCCCGCATCCAATATCTCAGAAAAACTTTTTTGTTCATAAGAAGGTTTCTGCCCTTTCTTCTCAGGGAGGAGCCATATTTGCAAAAGATGAAGCGCGTCTTTTTTGGAGGGGTTGAACTCGCTATGCGTCACGCCGCTTCCCGCGCTCATGCGCTGGACCTCTCCGGGACGGATGAGGCCTTTGTTCCCCATGCTATCCTTGTGCTCCACAGCGCCCGCCAACACGTAGGTGATAATTTCCATATCGCGGTGGGAATGCGTGGGAAAACCAGCCCCTGCTTCGACGCGGTCTTCATTGAGAACGCGCAGGCTCCGGAAATTCATAAAACGGGGATTCATGTACTCGGCGAATGAGAAGGTGTGGTATGCGTCCAACCAGCCATGATTGGCATGGCCGCGTTCGGCTGCTTTACGGACAGTGATCATACCGACCCGAAATAGGCGGGCGGGCTTCCCTTCTTCCACTTGATATTACAGCCAACGCTCGGCTTTTGTTCGCTAGCGACCGGACGGTCGGCCAGCACTGCATCCATCGCCGCGCGAAGGTCTTTTCCGGTAAGGGGCTTGTTATTCCCCGGACGGCTGTCATCCATCTGACCGCGATAAACTAGTTTGCGCGTCTTGTCGTACAGAAAAAAATCAGGTGTACAAGCCGCTTGATAGGCTTTGGCGACCTCCTGCGACTCGTCATAGAGAAATGGGAAATGCCAGGCCTGATCGCGGGCAAACTGTTGGAGGCTTGCAGGCGCATCGTCCGGATAATGGGCCGCGTCATTCGAGCTCACGGCGACCAGAGCGATTTCCTTGCCGCGATAGTCACGGTCCAGGCGCGACAGTTCGTCCTTGATGTGTTGGATATAGGGGCAATGACGGCAGATGAACATCATCAGCAAAGCTTTTTTGCTCGCAAAGGAGGCTAGCGAGAATTCCTTGCCGAAGACCACGTCTTTTAATTTAAAATCAGGCGCGCTTGAACCGAGTTTCGTCATCATGGAGGGTGTCAGGACCATAGTTTTATCTTATCTCCTCCGTCAATTCGTTCATCCTGGTCGGTGACCAATTTTACTTCTTTAATGGAGTTCTTGGAAAGCTGTTCGCCCGATTTCAAGTCGAAAGAAAATGTAACCCCGATAAACGTACCCTTTTTGATAGCCATGGGCGGCGCATAATCCTCGGCACGCTCCAGAGCCATCGCCTTCCGGCCCTCTTCTTCGGCCGTGAAACGAACACGAACGTTCGAGTATTCCCCCGCCGGGATGCGTCCATTATTAAAAAAGCGCACAACGGGCTCTTCTTGGGTGATGTCGAGTCTCCGATCGGGACGGATCACAGTGACCCATTCTCCGGAGGTTTTTTTTAACTCAACTTGGTCGATAGTGATGAAAAGCGGCTCACTACCGGACGCCGTCCCGAGGGGAAGCATTAGAAAACTGAGAACGAGGAAACTTATCTTAAATAATTTAATAAACTAATGCCTCCCCGCGGGACAGCGTCCGTCAGGCTAGTTTCTTACCCGTCAGTTTTTTGCACACGTCTTTGTACGCTTTGGAAGTTTTCTGCGCAATATCTTGAGGAAGAACAGGTCCCGGGGGCATCTGGTTCCAACCTGATGACAGAAGCCAGTTACGCACGATCTGTTTGTCGAGCGAGGGCTGATCCTGTCCCATCTTGTAGGTCTGCTTCGGCCAAAAACGCGAGCTGTCGGGCGTCAGTACTTCGTCGATCAAAATGAGCTTGTTGCCCAACAATCCAAACTCTAGTTTCGTGTCTGCAATAAGAATGCCTTTTGTCTTCGCAAACTCGACGCCTTTTTTGTAGATCAAAAGAGTGAGCTCACGCGCTTTCTCGGCCGTCGATTTTCCGACCAACTTCACCGTCTCGGCGAAATCAATGTTCATGTCGTGGCCGACCGTGGCTTTGGTGGCTGGAGTAAAAAGGGGCTTGTCGAGCTCCTGGCACTGCTTTAGACCCGCAGGAAGTTCATGGCCGCAAACCTTGCCGGTCTTTTGATAATCCTTCCAGCCGGAACCCGTGATAAAACCACGCACAACGCATTCGATCGGAAGAGGGTTGGCGCGCTTAACGAGGATGCTGCGCCCCCGGAGCTGTTTTCCAAATTCCTTCACGAAACCTTTTTCAAATCCCATCTCCTCAATATCGGAGGCGAGAATATGATTGGGGACCAATTTTTCGAATTTCTTGAACCAGAATAGCGAGATCTGATTCAGCACCCGACCCTTGTCGGGAATGGGTTGAGGGAGGACGACGTCGAAAGCAGACAGCCGGTCGGTGGTGACAATGAGAAGCTTATCGCTGCCAACTTCGTAGATATCGCGCACTTTGCCGCGATTGGCGAGTTTTAGCGGAAGCGATGTTTCCCAGACAGCGGATGATTGAGCGGATTGTTTCAACACAAGGTTCCCTTTCCTGCGATACGCCCGCCGGAGGCCCGACGAAGCCGGTCCATGACCGCCTCTCCGATACCTTTTTCCGGGACCGGTTCGGCCAAAATAAAATCCAAGTTCATTTTATCAAGTTTGCGCATGGCTTGAAAGAGATTCGTGGCTGCTTCCACAAGATCTCCGGAGTCGCTCAAAGCTTGCACCGACTCCAGGTTCATTTCCTCGACCGGCCGGCCGAAATATAGAAGACCGACACGCGGCGGCAACCCTTTCATCGCCTCCCACTCTTTTCGCATGGCTTCAAATTCGACCGTGAACTCTTTGAATTTTTTAGGCAAAAGAACAAAACGCGTCCAGGGCGCGTAGTGCGAGTCCATCTGGCCCGGAGCCTCCACAGAAGCAGAAAGAGGCCTTACTGGGACCTCTTCGATGGGAAGGATGGAACGTAACTCCTCGGCCGAGACAGCGCCCGGGCGCAAAATCGTTCCCGCTCCCCCTTCGATCTTGAGCACGGTCGATTCGACGCCCACGTGACAGGGGCCGCCATCCAAAATAAGGTCAACTGCTTCTCCAAGGTCTTCCATCACGTGCTGCGCGGAAGTCGGACTCGTGTGGCCAAACACATTGGCGCTCGGAGCTGCGATGGGACGACCCAACGCCTTGATAAGTGCCAACGCTGCGTCATGACGCGGGATACGCACCGCCACGGTCGGAAGCCCGGCCGTCACAAGATCTAAAACAGAAAGTGCCTTTGGAAGGACGAGGGTGAGCGGACCCGGCCAAAAACGCCGCGCAAGAAACTCCACTGAATCCGGCAGGCCGCTCCAAAGGGAATGGGCCTGTTCTACGGTGGCAACGTGGACGATCAGAGGGTCAAAAGTAGGGCGTTTCTTGGCTTCAAAGATACGGCAGACCGCTTTTTCGTTCATGGCGTCCGCGCCTAGGCCATACACTGTTTCGGTTGGAAACGCAACAACGCCCCCTGCGCGAAGCACATCGACTGCCTGCTGGATACTTTCCGGGAGAGCGGCGTCGACGATCTTCATTTGCGCATCAGCTCGGTGATAAGACGTTCGAATGGGAAATGTTTGCCGGGACAAGCCGTGTGCTTGCCTTTGATATCCTCGTGCTTGCGGACAGAGCCGATCGGGACACCATAGTCTTCGCGCAGGATACTCATCAACGACACAAGCGTAGAGAATTGTGCTTCGGAGACATATTGCTTGTTGAAATCTCCGACCAGGCAGATCTGGATATCGTAAGGACGATTGGCCGGGATCTGCCTCTGCCAGCGAAAACCCACTTCCAAGCCGCCATCCGGCGAATGCGAGCCATTGCCGATGACAAAATGATAAAAAAGCCCGCCCATATGACGCCGTGTGTGGTCGCGGCCGAACATCGTGGCGTTCCCGGCGGAGGTGCCGCTGTGATGCACGGTGATCGTGCGCCAACTCGACTTGGCGCGGCGCGCGCCGACAAGACGACGGATATCGTCATAATTCATCGGCCCGGGCATCGCGGGTTGAAACGTCTCAGGACCGCTGCGATAAGGGATGAAAAGCTTCTGACCTACTTCGAGCTGGCTCGGGTTCGAGACGCGATTCGCCCGCATCAAGTCATGCCAGTCCACATTATAACTTTTTGCGATGCGGTAGATCGTCTGTCCGCGCTCGACGGTATGATAAAAACCCACATCCCCCGCGATATTTTGGACGGGAGGAGGGACGGTAGAAGAGGTTGTGCGTTTAGGCGGATGCGCGCAGCCGGCTAGAGCCGCGCATAAGAAGAGTATTAGAAAAAATCTCTTTCTGCTTGAAAGCATCAGGCGGCGGGCTTCGGCGACTCGACGGCCAGGGTCGATAATTTTTTGGAGATCTCGGCTTCTTGGGCTTTCAATTCCGCCAGTTTGGAAAGAATATTTTTTTCCATATCGTCGAGGTGCTTTTCCATCTTCCCTATTCTCTCTTCGAGCATCTTGAATTTGATATAAAGATATTCGTCGAATGGGATGGGGGTCACGAGACCGTCTTTGCGTTCGATGGGCATGTCGCTGGGGATACTGAACCTGAACCCCTCTTTTGTCGTGACCGTCTCAAAACGGTATTTCTTCATCTCTTCAGTCATCTTCGTGGTCTCGGTCTCATCAGCCCACCCAAGGGGGGTTAGGGTGAAAGACAGGAGTAAGACTAAAAAAAATCTACACGCGATGATAGTCATCATTAAGCCTCACGATATCATCCTCGCCCAGATACGCACCGAACTGCACTTCGATGAAAACCAGGACCTCTTTTCCGGTGTTCTGGATGCGATGCACGGCCTCGACCGGAATGTCTACGACCGAACCGCGTTCGACCGGGATTTTTTTTGAACCTAGCGTTGCCTCGCCCGCGCCCCCCACGATAATCCATTTTTCAGCGCGTTTGGCATGCTTCTGAAGACTGAGACGATGGCCGGGACCGACCTCCACCCGTTTTACCTGGTAATCCGCGCTCTTAAAAAGGATGCTGTAACTTCCCCAGGGTTTTGTTTCGGCAGTCACTGAGCTTCCCTTTTGACCAGCTTAAGGTCCTCGTCGACCATGAGACGCACGAGCTGCCGGAAAGTCGTGCGTGGCTTCCATCCAAGTTTTTTCTTCGCCTTCGAATAATCTCCGCGAAGCAAGTTCACTTCGATGGGACGCAAATAGGATTTGTCGATGCACACATATTTTTTATAATCAAGTCCGAGATAGCTAAAGGTCTCTTCCAAAAACTCTCGCACGGTGTGTGTCTCACCGGTGGCAATCACGAAATCTTCGGGCTTGCGCTGCTGCAGCATCTTCCACATCGCCTCGACATAATCTTTCGCATAGCCCCAATCGCGGCGCGAATCAAGATTTCCTAGGCGGATCTCTTTCTGCAAACCGAGCTTGATACGTGCGGCGGCCAGTGTGATCTTTCGGGTGACAAAGTTTTCGCCGCGGCGGGGAGATTCGTGGTTGAACAGGATGCCATTGCAAGCAAAAATTCCATAGCTGTCGCGATAATTCACGGTCGTCCAGTAGGCAAATAGTTTGGCGACCGCGTAAGGGCTGACCGGCTGAAACGGCGTGTCTTCCCTCTGAGGGGTCTTTTCCACGCGGCCATACAGCTCGCTCGAAGAAGCCTGATAAAGACGAGTCGGGTTGCCAGATTCACGGATGGCTTCTAAAAGCCGCAGCGCCCCCACCCCCGTCACATCGGCGGTGTACTCGGGAACATCAAAACTAATCTTCACATGGCTCTGCGCGGCGAGGTTGTAAATCTCCTTAGGACGGAGAGTTTTCACAAGATGGTTCACGGAGCTGGCGTCCCCCAGGTCTCCATGCACCAAGTGAAGACGCGAGTTATGGATAATGCTGTCTAGGCGCTGGAGATTGGAAGAGCTGGAACGGCGCACCATGCCGTAGACCTGGTAGCCTTTTTCAAGCAAAAGCTCCGCAAGATACGAACCGTCCTGCCCTGTAATTCCTGTGATAAGCGCTTTTTTAGCCATAGTTTTATCGGGTTAGTTTATAGGATTCATTTAGATGGGTCAATTAGCGAAAATCTGTACCACGGCTGTTAAATTTAGTTAAAACCTAACGTGCCTCCGTGGGACGGGGTCCGGATACATTTAGAAGCAATGGTGCGACGTATAAAACAGCCGGTGCCAAACCAAAATTCGTTTCGTAGAGATTGACGGGCAGCTGGATGCGGAATTACGAAATAATGAGTGTAGCCTCCCTTACGATAATAAATTTTCTTACCCTCGATTTGGATTTTGCGGAAAGTGCCGCCAGCAAGGACCGGCCAGACGCTACGTAGATGGCTGAAAGAACAAAGCACAACGGCTTTTGGCTTGTGTTTTGCAATAAGATTTTTGAACAATTCAATTCTTTGCGGTCGATACTGTCGCTGGTAAGCGTCCCGGCTCTCCAAATGCCTCATACCAAGCTTTGAATAAAACCATTTATTTATAGAACCGGATGGCAAAGGCATCAAGTCTAGCATGCTATGGTCTGCGTTCGTTCTGCCGAAATGTTCGATCTGAAACGCCCGGACCCGTTCCCTATCCATCGCGATTTTCATCGGATATTTGGTCGCCAAAAGGATGCGTATTAACTTTCCCCACGTAGACTGAATCTTGGATTTTTTACCA
>JANNFA010000252.1:0-6003 GCA_031379345.1 Candidatus Omnitrophota bacterium
CTTCTCCGGAGGGAGCGCGGCATACCTGTCCGCGGCCCGGAGGAGAAGACGAGGACGCGAAGCTATTTTCTTTTACGGGATTGAATGAATTCGTGGATAAGTGGCAGGAAGGAAACGACGATGACGATGCCGACGACGATGTGCATCTGTTTTTCGATATGAGGGATGGTGCGGCCCAGCGTGTATCCCACCATCGTCATCGCAGCGACCCAGAGGATACCCCCAAAGATATTATAGGAAAGGAACTTCTTGTACGACATCCTCCCCACTCCCGCGACCGTAGGAGCGAAGGTGCGGATGATCGGGACAAAACGGGCAAGAATGATGGTCTTGCCTCCATGCTTCTCGAAGAAGGCATGTGTCTTTTCCACGTATTCTTTTTTAAAGAAGAAGGAGTCCTTCTTGCGGAAAAGGCGAGGCCCCGCAAAATGCCCGATGGCATACCCTACGCTGTCACCCAGAACCGCCGCGGCCATCAAAAGCAGATTGAGTTTTACGATGTCGAGCTTGCCCTGCGACGCCACGAGGCCGGCGGTGACCAAGAGCGAATCTCCGGGCAAAAAGAAACCGGCCAAAAGGCCGGTTTCACAGAATACAATCACCGTCAGGCCGACATAGCCGGCCCAAGCGATCAATTCATCGAGATGGTGAAGCTTTGAAAAAAGCTCTGAGAACCACTCCAAGGTTTAGGTTTTGACCTTTTCTGGGATCCTCATTCCGTAAAAAGATTTCCAAACAAAGAATAGCCCCATCAAGAAAAAGGCGGTGCCGCAAACCCGCGTTGTCGCCGGATTCATCTTGATTGCGATCTCGACAGCTAGCATGCCGAAAAGGGTCGAGAATTTAATGATCGGGTTGAGAGAGACCGAAGTGGTGTCCTTGAAGGGGTCCCCCACCGTGTCGCCCACGATGGTCGCGTCATGGACCGGGGTGTTCTTCTCCCCAAAATCGACTTCGACCAACTTTTTTGCATTGTCCCACGAGCCGCCCGCATTGGCCATGTACATCGCCTGAAAAAGACCGAAGACCGCGATGGCCATGAGGTAGGCGATGAAGAAATACGGATCGAAGAGAGCAAAGGCGAGCGTAAATGCCAGAAGACCGAGGAAAATATTCCACATCCCCTTCTGGGCATATTCGGTACAGATCCGGACGATCACGATGGAGTCCTCCCGCTTGGCCTCTTTCATATTAAGATTCATGTTCTTCTTGATATACTCGACAGCGGAGTAGGCTCCCGTCGTGACGGCCTGGATGGACGCCCCGCAAAACCAGTAGATCACCGCCCCGCCGCAGAGAAATCCCAGCAGGACTGGGGACGCCGTGAGCGAGAGCTTTTCATGAAGTAGGATCTCCCCTATATTCTCAGGGACAAGACCTCCCGCCGCAGCCGCGACAGCCCCCTCACGCAGATGCTCCTGAAGAAGAAGGATGATGGAGAAGATCATCGTCGTCGCGCCCGCGACAGCGGTGGCGATAAGCACGGGCTTGGCCGTCGCCTTAAAGGTATTGCCGGCCGAGTCGTTGGCCTCAAGGTAGTGCTTCCCTCTCTTGAAGTCGGGCCTAAAACCGAAAGAGTCCTCGATCTCTTTCTCGATACCGGGAATCGATTCGGTCTGGGCCAATTCAAAGATCGACTGTGCATTGTCCGTCACGGGACCGTAGGAATCCACCGCGATGTTCACCGGGCCCATACAGAGAAAGCCATAGGCGACAAGGCCAAACGCAAAAACCGAAGCATGTGGCATGATATTCTGAAGCCCCATCCCGGATATCAGGTAGGCCGCGAACATGAGACCCGCAATAAGGATTCCCTTCCAGAACGCTGAGAAAGACCCCGCCACGATACCCGATAAAATAGTGAGCGATGCCCCTCCCTCGCGCGAAGCCGTCACGATCTCGTGCACATGCTTAGAATGTGAGGAGGTGAAACACTTGGTAAACTCCGGAATAAGAAAAGCCCCCAGCGTCCCGCAGGTGATAATCGACGCAAGTTTCCACCAGAGCGTCGGATCGGGAAGATCGCCGACAAGAAGGTAAGACATTCCATAAGAGGTCGAGATGCAAAGGGTCGTCGCGATCATGATGAGGCGCGTCAGAGGCTCCTCAAAATCAAACTCTTTCAAGTCCTTGTACTTGCTCTCGGAAATGGCTTTGTTAATAAAGTAGGAAACGCCCGACATGAAATCCATGAGGAAGCGCATGGCGAAGATCCAGACGATGAGCTTAGCCTGAAGGGCCGGGTCCTTCACCGCGAGCGTGATAAACGAGATGAGCGCCACTCCGGTGACGCCGTAGGTCTCGAAACCATCGGCAGTCGGTCCCACCGAATCACCGGCATTGTCGCCTGCACAATCGGCGATGACGCCCGGATTGCGCGGATCGTCCTCTTTCACCTTGAAGACGATCTTCATCAGGTCCGAGCCGATGTCCGCGATTTTGGTGAAGATGCCGCCTGCAATACGCAGCGCACTCGCCGCGAGCGATTCCCCGATGGCGAATCCGAGGAAACAATAACCGACAATTTCACGCGGCACAAAAAGAAGGATGGTCACCATCATTACCAACTCAACAGAGATCAAGAAAAGCCCGACGGACATGCCGGCGCGAAGCGGGATATTGACCACGTCCCAAGGCACACCACGCAGGGAAGCAAAAGCGGTCCGGGCATTGGCGTAGGTGTTCACGCGGATGCCGTAATAGGCAACAAGTGTCGAGCCCGCCATTCCGACGATGGAGAAAAAGAGAACGAACCCCAGAGTCCTTAGGGATTCGTGCTGAAGCCCGATGAAGTAATAGGCCATCGCAAGTCCGATGATCCCGAATAGCATCGTCAGAAACTTCACCTGTTGCTTGAGATAGGTCGTGCAGGTCTGGAAAATCGTTTCGGCCACGTCGAGCATCGACTTGTGGGCAGGAAGGGCTTTGATGGCCATGAATTGATAAAGAGACAGGCCTACCGTGCCCACGATCACAATCGCACCATAAAAGAGGATCTGAAAACCGGTCAGACCTCCAAACAGAGCGAAGCGTCCCTCATGGAGGTCTGGGATCTTGAGATCCGCCTCACTCGCCCAAGCAATGCCTTGCGTTAAGAAAAAAGGTGAGATAAGAGCAAGTCGGCGAAAAAATGTCTTCATAGGTCCCAAGGTATCTCCTTGTGGTTGAAAGAGTTGACTGGGTTTCAGTCTAATGGATACGCGTGGTTTTAGCAATACTCGTGAGGGATTTTTAAGAAATCCCCGCCTTCGCTTTAAATCGAGCGCTCAACCTAGACAAGTCGAAGGAATCTTTCCATATTTTTTTTCCCTCTGTCTTAAGAAAATCTAAGACGTGGTCCCTGAATTCGCGCGATTTATCGGAACGCGCACTTTTCTTTAAAGCTTCTCCCCAAAAAGAGACCATCTTCTCCGGCCCAAGGGGATGTTTTTTTAAGACAAAAACCATATCCATCTTATCCAGTTCCAAATAACGCGCCATTTTACCGAGGGTCCAATGTTCGGGAGACAGCAGACGTATTTCTATCTTGCCTATCTTTTTATATAAAACAGACTTCTCGCGATAATCAAGGAATGATATCTGGCTCCAACCTTGAATATTTTCGGAATACTGCGCCGGAAGTTTCATTTTTTTAGACACCAAGCGGATGGCCGATTCGACCCCCTCGACCGTTTCGT
This sequence comes from Candidatus Omnitrophota bacterium, assembly GCA_031379345.1. Taxonomy (GTDB): domain Bacteria; phylum Omnitrophota; class Gorgyraeia; order 2-02-FULL-51-18; family 2-02-FULL-51-18; genus JAHFFM01. Next base: position 3,678 of record JANNFA010000252.1, read on the forward strand.
CCGACGGCCCTTTATAAGGAGAGAATTCGATCTCAAAATCAATGTCCATGCTCGGGCGTATATGGCCCAACAGAACCCCCGCCATGGCTCCAGTCAAGATTATTTTGAGAGGCCGGTCAATCTCTCTATCCAGTTCTTCAAAAAAATCATCGATATAGTTCACGTCGATCGTCTCCTGGCTTTTTCTACCCGGGAAAAAATGGCCTTTATCTCATCCCCTGAAAACGTGCTCTTTAATTTGGCCCACGAAATATAAAGGTCCCCCTTACGGATATACCCTCTCCGCCTTCCAGCGCCCATCATGGGAGTGACCCACTGCGCAATCTGCATCAATTTTTTAGGAAGAGGCTTTTCTTTGGCAATGCAGTCCACCGCCCGCTCGATATTATCACGCTGAAAAAAGGTCTTTTTATCCAACGAAAGCGGCGCAACACCCCCGAACAAATCTTCCGCCGGCACTTGGAGGGCCGAGGCAAGCTGGCAAAGAGTGGAAACCTTGAAGTCTCTTCCCTTCTCGATCCGCGAAAGATTGGGTTGGGGAACACCGGCTATCAAAGCAAGTTCTTTTTGAGACAACCCCTTTTGGAGCCGCGTCATGTAGATGGCCTGAGCGATTTTATTCATATTAATATTATAGCATAAATACTATATAATTCAATCGGATACTACCCCGTTGCGGATGCTCCCAGGAACTGCCGGGAGCACCGCTTACTTTTTTCTGTGATACAATCTGCATCCATGGCACAGGCGAGACATAACGTCAACCGATTCACATCCTTATTCGCCATCGACGCCCGGAGTCTCCTTGTTTTTAGAAAAGGCGTGGCTGTCATGCTCATTTACATTCTCGTCTCAACCCTGCCGGATCTTAGAATATTTTACTCCAATGAAGGCGTTTTCCCATTTCACCTCAGTTCCGGTAAACCGTTCTGGTACTATCTTATAAACCTTCATGGTCTCAATGGCCATATGGAGTACCAGTTGTTTCTGGTTCTTATCGCCCTATTGATGGCGGTGTGTCTTTTTTTTGACCATGCGCCGCGTCTGATGCTGATTGGAAGTTGGATTCTATTCACATCCCTGTGCAATCGCAATCGCATGATTATTCACGGCGCCGAAGCTTATTTACGACTCCTATTGTTCTGGGGGATGTTTCTTCCAATCCCCAAAAACAATAAAAAAATCTGCAACATATCCACGGCGGCCATTTTGATCCAGGTCTGTATGGTTTATTTTTTTAACGCTTTGTATAAATCCTCCCCCGTGTGGTGGCCGCAGGGGATGGCCGTCTACAACGCCTTGCAGCTTAAAACATTCGTGACCCCTCTAGGTTCTTGGGTTGGCGCTTTGCCGATGCCCGTCCTCCGCACCCTTACTTATTTGGTTTATTTTGCGGAATGGTCAGCTCCGCTTCTCCTTTTTTCGCCCTATAAGACCCATTACTTCCGGATGGGCACAGCCACAGCGCTGATCTTCATGCACATGGCCTTAGGTTCCTGTCTTTACTTGGGTCCTTTCTCTGGTATCTGCATCACGGCGCTGCTCTTGTTTATTCCGAAGCAGTTTTGGGATCGAAGTGGATTATTTCCCATAAAAAAGCGTTCTACGGCAGATAAGTCGAGGCTCGTTGTTTTACCCGTGTTCAGATTGGGTACGCAGTTCTTTTTGGTTGTATGCCTTTTTTTTGCTCTGGCCTACAACCTAAGTCATGTGCCTCGCTTTAAGGACCGGGTCCCCGCCTTTCTTCTGAAAAGCGCCGAGTGGGTAGGGCTTAAGCAGGAATGGAATATGTTCGCTCCCTATCCCCTGACGATATCCATCTGGTATTTCGTAGAAGGTCAGCTTGCGAATGGACAGACTGTGAATATGTTACACAGCGACACGCCGGTGAGTATGACCGAACCTGCGGATTACAGAGAAATTTACCCAAACCGTCACTGGGTTGCTTATATAAAGTATATCTTTATCCACGCCAAAGACGCATCGCTCGCACACAACTACGCAGACTATCTAGCGCGAGAGTGGAACCGGACTCACAAAGACACTGAGCGTGTTGTCCGCGTCCGTCTTTATAAGGGGTTCAGAAAGTCATCAAAATCGACCGCGCAAGGCATGCTCTATTTCACGCGTGAGATCGACGCAAAGTATTAGGGAAGCTGCTTAAAGGGGGCCGGTGGCGCCATCTACACCGGCGGTAGAATCGCCGCCATCGAATCCCGCGCCGGCAACGCCACAAGCAATCACTGACGGGCAATCGCGTTGGCAAATACAATAATCTTCTCCCGCATCACAGGTGCCATTCCCGCAGAGATTGCAAACAAACCCG
>JANNFA010000275.1:0-7387 GCA_031379345.1 Candidatus Omnitrophota bacterium
TTGTCATTGAGCTTCAAATCACCATAATCTCCCATCCACCCTGAGGGGATGTAGTGGTTGTCAGGAGCTTTGGCGTCTGTGTAAAGGTTGAACATCTTGAATGCGCCGCCTACAGACATCGCTTCCTTGGCGGCGGCTGCATCAGCGGCATAGCTGAATGACGCGGACGTCAACAGACCTGCCAGTAACATCACAAAATAACGAGCCTTCATTTTTTGGTTCTCCTTGTAGTTGATTTAAAAAACTACTCGTACCTAATGTCGTCTAGATAAAACGTGGCGCCGTCCGGATTTACATCCAGGTTGGTCGCCCAGCAAAAACCGCCACTGATCGAAGAAAGGTCCTTGCCTTCGAGGTCGATGGTGAACTGCTGCCACTCTGGGGTCAGCACAATGGGCCCGATACCCGCCACATCCGTGTCTGCATACTCCCCCGTGATGCCGCCGATCTTCACTTCTTCAATACGCTCACCGCCCTTTTCGCCGCGTATCCAGAATGTCACCTTTTTTGCGCCAGTCAGATCATAACCGCCCGGACGGCTGCCCCAATTATTTGGAGGGTTCTGCCAGTAAATACCGGCCCAGCGGGCACCCTGCGTCGCCGCGTTCGAGTAAATGATCTGCACGGAAGTCGAGCCGCCATGGGGATTGGTTAAAAACTTATCGTTCATCTTGATATCGCTAAAATCGCCCATCCAGCCTGAAGGAATATAATGGTTGTCGGGAGCCTTGGCATCGGTGTAGATGTTGAGTGTTTTAAAAATACCATCCCGACTGACCTTCGCCCCGATATTCGGTCTTGGGGTTTCTGAGGAAGTCTCGGACTTTACCACAACAGCAGAATCGGATATCCCGGCGTCGGTTCCGCTCTCCTTATCGGAGGCCGTATTTTCACATCCCTGCAAAGCCAGGACACCCGCTAAAGCGAATATCGAAATAAAAGAAAAAAATCTTTTCACACGGACTCCTTATGGTTTCTCATTCCAAACCTTCTTAAAATAATCGAAAGCCTTGCGCGTCTGCCGTAGGGTGGGTGATTGACTTCCATCACCCTGACTCGTCACGCCGAGCCACTCTTCATGCATCCATCCATCCGGGAACGCCGCTCGGAAATCGCCCACCGTCTCATGCTCGGATGCGCTGAACTTCGGCGGCAATCCGGACTTCCACCATTCATCGACAAACTCAAAAAGGGTCCCGCCGATGGCATTGCCAAAACCAGAGCCGGCGGTGTTGTATACAATATCTTCCCAATTTCCCTGGAGATATTCGAGCTGCTTGTCTTCGGCGAAACTAGCATCCTTGCCGGCAAAATAAGCCGGACAACCGAACTCAGTCAAAAACACAGGCTTGTTCAAATTTCTCTGAACATCCTCCCAGAAACTTCTTCCAAAACCAGAGGCACCCCGGTAGGCGTTTACCCCGAAGACGTCGATATTATGGCTGTACTTCGCCAAAATATCAATAGTGACCACCTCCCCATTTGAAAAACCCACTAAATGGCTGGGGTCCATCTCTTTAATCATTCCAGCGACTTGGTTTACGAAAGAATAGTGGGCGTCCGGCTGGGTCTTGGCGTTGGAACCTAAGCCCGCCTTGTTGGACTTGGGATCCGGGTCGCCGACCTCGCCGTAATTGGACTCGTTCCCCAACATCCACATGAGGACATAGGGTTCGTCCTTATACTCCTCGACCATCTGGCGCACGCTGTTTTTCATATTTTCCTGGTGTTTGGGATTAGTGTAGTCTGTCCCCTGATACCAGTCAGCCCCTGAGCCGGCCGCGTACATGCCTAACATGTCCCCTAGGATGATGCGAATGCCATAGTCTTTGTAGAGCGTGCGAAAAAGCTCCTTATTGAACCCATGATGGTAGACACGAATGGTGTTCACGCCCATTTCTTTCATCAGCTGAAAATCGCCCACGGTCGGTTCGTCCGGATACTGCTTATTATTCTTATTTTTATCGACCCAGCTTTCGTAAGGTCCTTCGTTTTTTCCGTTTTTATTCAAGTCAGCATTCTGCCAAGCTCCATTTGGATCAAAACCACCTTCATTCGGGGATTTCCCGACAGGTGAGGGCGCATAAGCAATCGCTTTGATGAGGTAGGGCTTCCCATCGACCAAAAAACGCCAATGTCCGTTCTCATACTGCACCAACTGCGCCGCGCCTGAACCCACGGTCTTCGTGACCTTCATTTTTTTCACGTCCAGCCGACGCGGACTCAATTCCTCCGGCCGCACTTTGATGAAACGGCCCGGATCCACACTTATCTTGTCGTTGGCGGTCGTAAAATCAAAACCGTTCTCGACATCGACCTTCGCCCCCACAAGCTTGAGGCCCAGCTCCGGGTGCTTTCGGGTTATGAACTCGATACGATCGATGGAAAGTTTTCCCATATAAAGCGGCGTATGCCAGAACGTCCATCCAACCTGTCTTGGATAATGAACGAGGATCGCATGGTACGTTTTAAGAGCCTGCCCGTATTCGCCCAGCTTCTCAAGGGCGAGCGCCGTGTAGAACTGCTGTACAGCCGGCGTGTCATGCGACGTCGCCCACTTGTAAAAAGCCAACTGCTGGTCGTCGACATTCACATAGTCCCATTGACTGCCCGCTAGACGACCCTTCGTGACAAGCATACGGTACGCCGGGTCCTTGTAAACGGAGTTATTGGGATAGACGCCCTCTCCCACCGCAGCGGCCAGGCCCTTGCGGTTGGTGAGTTTGTATTCGTAGAGATTCGTTCCAAGACCGACATAGGTGCCGTACTTGGTGTAGTCGATCACAGGCTCCGTGCCGGGATCATAAAGACGGAACTCCATCTGCATATTTTCACCGTGTGCATTCATGATCTCGGTGCTATCCGTCGCGGCGGCGAAGATGGGAGAAAGAAGAAGGAAGGCGGGAGCAAAAAACAGTATTTTTTTCATCCCTTCACCGCGCCGGCCGTGATGCCCTTGATGATGTGTTTTTGGAGCACCAGATAGACCGCAAGCACCGGAAGCACCGTAATCACGATGCCGGCCATGAGAAGTGGATATTGCGTGATATGCGCCCCTTGAAAGACCATGAGACCGCGTTGGAGAGGCATCAAATGTTTGGATGAAAGGACGAGCATCGCCAAGAGATATTCATTCCAGACCGCGAGAATATTAAAGATGGCCAGCACAGCAAGAGCGGGCCGCGCCAGCGGGAGCGCAATATACCAATAGGTGCGTAAACGTCCGCAGCCATCGATCGCGGCTGAGTCCTCTATTTCTTTAGGGAGGTCGTCAAAGAATGTCTTCAAAAGGAAAATTCCCAGGGCCAATCCTCCATTGATCTGTGGAAGGATATAGCCAAGACGCGTATCCACAAGATGCAGTTTATTCAAAAGCACATAGAGAGCGATGAACGAGCCGGGAATCGGGATCATCATCGTCGAGATAAGGAGAAGGAAAAGGAAGTTCTTTCCCCAAAACTGGAGGCGCGAGAACGCGTAGGCCGCCATCGAGGCGATGATCACCACACCGATCACAACAACCACCGTATACAAAAGACTGTTCAGGAAATACCCGCTAAAATCGGCCTTGGTCCAGGCGTAATAGTAGTTCGACCATTGCGGATCCTTGGGGAAAAAACTCAGGTCCTTGAAAACAGTCTCCTGCGTTTTGAGACTCGAGGAAAACGCCCACCACAAAGGAAAAAGACAGCCTACCGAAACAAAGATGAGAAAAAGATGTACAAAAAAACTAACCGCATTCTTCCGGGCGCGTTCGTAATTAAAATCGACGCGTGAAGTGTCGAGGACGGGTGTGTTGTGATTTATCTGCACGGTTACACCTGCTTCATCATCTTGGAAACACGTATCTGGATCATCGAAATAGCCAGGAGGATGAGGCCGAACGTAACGCCCATGGCGCAGGCATAGCCGAATTTGGAGGAACCGATCATCGTTGCGACGATACGCGTGATAGGCACTTCCGTGTGATAGCCCGGGCCTCCGCCTGTGGTTGCAATGATAATATCGAAGATCTGCATGGTCCCAAGAATGGTGAGGATCGACACCAGGATGAACACCGGGATCATCAGCGGCACCGTGACATTCTTGAACACGACCCAGGTATTGGCTCCGTCCACTTTCGCGGCTTCATAGAGCTCTCGCGGGATGGATTGCAATCCCGCCAGGAGAATGACAAAACCCCAGCCGAAGCCCTTCCACATATGGATGACGGCCACCGAAAAAAGCGCCGTCTTTGCATCGGACAACCAGGCTCTCTGCAAATCGCCCAAACCGATGAACTGAAGGAGATGGTTTAGAAGTCCGTAGTTGCCGTCATAGATCCAGTTCCAGATCAAACCGACGACAATACCCGACAAGACCGGCGGGAGATAAAAGATGACACGGTAGATATTCCCGCCCTTGATCTCGCGGTCACAAAGAAGAGCCAAAAAAAGTGCGAGGAAATTCTGGATCGTCAATGCAATGAACGTGACATAAAAGGCATTCTTCATCGAGCCCCAGAACACGGGATTGTCCGTCCAAAGGTCCTTGAAGTTTTCAAGTCCGACGTAATGCATGGAATTCGAAATACCATCCCAGTCGGTGACCGAGAGCTGAAAGACTTTGAGAAAGGGGTAAAGGCTGAATGTGGCGAAAAGAAGGACTGCGGGGGCGATAAAAAGATAACTTCCGGTGACTTTACGGAAGGACTGGAAGGTCATGCAGCCCGGCGCTTGGCTTCGACCTTTTCCTTCACCCGCTGAACGTCGGCAGCGACCTCTTCGGGCTTTTTCTCACCAATCAGGATGGACTGGATACCCTTGTCGAAGGTCTCCATCACCGACGGGTCCTCATGGACAGGATACAGGTTCGGATGCGTCGCAAGCTCCATGTCATCTGCGAAAGAAGCCAGTAGCGGGGATATCTTCCCCATGCTGCGCTTATTGGACGGCAAGTTCTCGGTTTTTTCGGCCAGATAGGCCTGCTGTTTCTCGGAAGTGAGCCACTTGAGGAAGGCGATGGCGGCATCGCGGTTGAGCGACTTGGCATTCACGACAAACGAACCGCCCGCAGCCCCCCAGATACGCATTGGATGCGCGTCGGTCACAGCGGGAGGCAGCATCGCTTCATATTTCAAGCTCGGGTTCATTCCTTTGTAAACGTTCACGCACCAGGAACCGTTGAACGCATAGGCGGCGCGTTCATTGGCGAATGTCTGCTCAGCGGTCTTGTTCACCATAGTGACGGCACCCTCAACGAATACCTTTTCGTCCGCCATCTGTTTAAAATAAGTCAGCACCCTCACCCAATCCGGATCGGTGTAAGGAATCTTTCCACGGTAGGTATCAAAAACCTTCTCCTCGCCCATCAAATTCATTGCAAGATTCGAAGCGAGCGCGTCCAGCATCCATATCTCACCAAAACCGCCGACCAAACGAGGGATACCTGCTTCCTTAAGAATACTCGCATGCCCGATGAACTCTTCCCAGGTGCGGGGCGGTTTACTGGGGTCAAGGCCCGCTTTTTCATAAAGGGATTTGTTGTACACCATCTGGATCGTGGTGACGTCGAGCGGGATGCCATAGGTGCCAGGTTCGATACCGAACTCATTGCCCGGCTCGAACTCATTCACAGCCAAGGCTTTGTCAAAAAGGGTTCCACGCCAAGTCGAGCCATCGCTCACTTCTTCAAGCGCTGTGCTAAGATTCGCAATGTAGCCAGAGCGGATAAAACTCGCAAAATCGCGCTTCTCCCCCAACACACCGTAAATATCCGGCAAAGTCCCGGTCTGGGCGGAAGCTTTCACACGCTGGGAATAGGCTTCGGAAGGGGCGAACAGTTCGAGTTTTATTTTTTGGCCGGTTTCTTTTTCATAAAGACTGGCCAGCTCATTGAAAGCTTCTTCGCGGTCTGACATCCAATGCCAGACATGTATCGCCGAGGTATCCTGCTTCGCCGAAGGCGCGCAGCCTGCGATAGAAAAAAACATCAAGCCGATAAAAAAGATTCTAACAATTGGTTTCATAAATAAAAATCTTTTTAAAAGTTATAACCGACAATTCTATAGGAGCTTAGCCAACTTGTCAATGATTCCTCATTTGCGCTGAAACTTAGCATTTAACTGGCGAATACGTTCATTCGACGGCCATTCCAGCATCTTCTCAATCGGCGGAGAGATACGAAGTCGCCAATTATCAACATCCACGAGGCCGGGTCGATTGATACGAAGCCCCGCTTCGGCGTCCCCGAACACGCCGCCAAGTGTCAGCCAGTCTTGGAACGAGTGTACGCTAAAGATCGCCTTCGACTCATGAGCTTTTTCAAGCGCAAAACGGCAAATTTCATCCGGAGACGAGTCCGACGAACCTGAAAATCCGGCAAACCGGCGAAATCGTTCCTTGTCGTCGTCTGTTGCTTCCGTCCTCCACCAACCTAAGAACGAGGACATGTCATGGGTGGAGAGAGTGGCGATCGCATTGGGTCGATAGCCTTCGGGGGATACAAAATCTTTCGTTCCCTCCCAATCGCGCATCCAGCGCTGGACATCCATGCCTGGAATGGCGAACTCGGCGAGCAGTCTTCGCGCGATGTCCGGCACCGTCCCAAGATCCTCTGCGCAAGGAAGCATGGGGGACGCTTCCAGTAGAACGCTAAGAATAGCGCGGGCCTGCTTTTCCCACTCACCTTCCTCCGATGGGTCGAAAAACGCGCGCTTTTTGCGGTCAGGCGAGTCGTCCAGTGGAAACACCCACACACGAAAAAGGCCCACAAAATGATCAAGACGATACAGGTCGTAAAAATTGGCGGCGAACTTTAATTTTTCTTTCAGATAATCATAATTGGACGCGGCCAGTGCCTGCCAATGGTAAGGCGGCATCCCCCACTCCTGCCCTTCCGCAAAATAAAGGTCTGGCGGCGCTCCGGCCGAGAGATTTAATTTGAAATATTCGGGATGCGCCCACACATCCGCGCTATCTCGCGCGACCAGGAATGGCAGATCTCCGATAAGACGCACTTTTTTCTTTCGTACTTTATCCGCGCTCGACCGGAATTGGATAAAGAGTTGCCACTGAAGCCACTGGTAAAACTCGACCTCGTCCTCCGCCCCCTCGGCTAGAGCGCGAAGCGCTGCCGGACGGCGGGTTCGGAGCGGCTCGGGCCACACTTCCCAACTGCGATCTTCCATCTTCCGCTTTGCAACTTTAAAAAGCGCGTAGGCGGGAAGCCAATACTGCTGCGCGTCCTTGAATTCTTTGAAATCCTTGGGATTTTTTTTCTCACGTCCGGAGAATATTATTTTCAATAAAAATAATTTGTCATTTTTTACACGCGTGTCAAAAAAAGGGGTTCCGGAAGGATATTTTTTTCGTAGGGACGCCGTCTCGGAAGCATATTTTTTTACGGG
>JANNFA010000026.1:0-3016 GCA_031379345.1 Candidatus Omnitrophota bacterium
CACCGCGGAGAGGAAGTCGCCGCCTCGGTCATCGACGGGCCGTCATCCCGGGTCTTTGACCAGGCCGAGAACCGGCTTCACACACAAAAAGCTTTATTAACACTGCTTTTGACAACCAAAAGGAAGAAATAGCAACCGATGAAAATGGTTCGACAAGCTAACCATAAAAAAGTTGTTCTGGCATACTCCGGCGGTCTGGATACGTCCGTCGCGATCAAATGGCTGCGTGACAAAGGCTATGAGGTCATCGCGTATATGGCAGATGTGGGACAGGAAAAGACCACGACGGCCGCGATCAAGCGGGCAAAGGTCGCCGGCGCGACAAAAGTCATCGTGAAGGATCTTAAAAAGAAATTCGTGACGGACTATATCTGGCCCGCTCTCAAGGCCGGAGCGGTCTACGAAGGTCGCTACACTCTGGCGACCGCTCTTTCCCGTCCTCTTATCGCGGCCGAGCAGGTCGCGGTCGCGCACGCGGAAGGCGCCACAGCGATTGCGCATGGTTGTACCGGCAAGGGCAATGACCAAGTGCGCTTCGAGGTCACAGCGCAGGCGATCGACGGTTCCCTTGAGATCTTGGCTCCTGTGCGAGAGTGGGAGTTTAAATCGCGGGAAGAAGAGATTGATTATGCGCTCAGACACGGCATCCCGATAGACATCACAAAAAAGAGCAGTTATTCGATCGACAAGAATATATGGGGCGTTTCGGTGGAGTCAGGCGCGCTGGAAGACCCGAATTTCGAGCCACCACTGGATTCTTTTCAGTGGACGCGCGGTGCCGAAAAGAGGAATTTAAAAGAGCGCAATGTCGAGATCGGTTTTGAAAAGGGCGTCCCGGTCTCGCTGGACGGACGGCGCATGGACGGCTTACCTTTGATCGAGAAATTGAATGCCTTGGCCGCGCCCTATGGCATCGGACGCATGGACATGGTCGAGAACCGCCTCATCGGTATCAAGTCGCGTGAGACGTATGAAGCGCCGGCTGCGACCGTGCTTTTGACCGCACACCGCGACCTGGAAAGCCTTGTGCTCGACCGCGAGCTCTTCCATTTTAAGGAAGGGATCGCGCAGAAGTACGCGGAACAGGTCTATTATGGTCTGTGGTTCACGCCGCTCCGCATGGCGTTGGATGCATTTGTGAACGAGACCCAAAAGAAGGTCACAGGTGTTGTGCGCTTGAAGCTTCGTAAGTACTCGTGCCATGTGGTGGGCCGCAGATCCCCGCACTCGGCGTACAACGAATCGCTGGCGACTTACACCGCGAAAGATAAATTCGACCACCGGCTCGCAAAAGGTTTTATCGACCTTTGGGCGTTGCCTTACAAGAAATAAGAGGAAACCATGGCCAAGATGTGGGGCGGAAGATTTAAAAAGAGGATCGATCCGGACTTCGAGCGCTTCAGTGCTTCATTTGAAGTCGACAAACGTCTTTTGCCCTACGATCTCCTGATCAATCGTGCGCATGTGAAGGCGCTTAGAAAGTGCGGAGTTCTGACGGCGGCCGAAGAGCGGAAGCTCATTGCCGCCATCGCCTCAATCGAGGCCCAGCACCGCCAGGGCCGTCTGAAGCTCGACAAGAACGCCGAAGACATTCACTCCGCTCTGCACGCCTTGCTTCAGGCGCGTGTGGGCAGCCTTGCCGACAAACTACACACCGCGCGCTCACGGAACGACCTTGTGAGTCAGAGCACCCGTTTGTATTGCCGAGAAAATGCGGAAAATATTTACGTGATGCTGACAGAGGGCCAAAAGGCGCTGGTACAGAAGGCCATTGAGTACCAGGACCTCCTTGTTCCCGGCATGACCCACCTGCAAAATGCACAGGTACTGTCACAGGCGCACATTTTTCTCGCTTATGCGGAAATGCTAAAACGCGCCAAAGCGCGTTTTGAAGGCGGGCGGCAATTCTTTGATATCTGCGTTCTGGGAAGCGGGGCGTTGGCGGGAACGACGTTTGCGTTGGACCAGAAGCTGATCGCGCGGGAATTGGGGTTGTCTCATATCACAGACAATAGTTACGACGTGTCCGGCGATCGGGATTTCGTGTTCAATTTTCTTTCCTGCTGTTTTTTTACGGGTCTTGAGTTTTCGCGCATCGCGGAAGACTTGATGATAGGCCAGACGCGCGGGTTCAGGCTGGTGGATGTGGATCAGGCTTTTTGTACGGGTAGTTCGATGATGCCGCAAAAGAAAAATGCTGACTTTTTGGAGCTTTTACGGGGCTCCGCAGCCGAGTTTGGCTCCAATTTTACCGGAATGGGACTGGTTCTGAAGGGTCTCCCCACGTCCTATAATCGTGATCTGCAATGGGACAAGAAGTTCCTTTTCGACTCCTCAGAACATATGCAGAAAATTGTTCCCATCTTCGTCAAAATGATCCGCACGCTGCGTATCGACCGAGAGCGGGCGGCGGAGCTGTTGAAGGACGAAAGCCTCTACGCGACCGACTTGGCGGATTACCTGGTCAAGAACGGCGAGTCTTTCAAGAATGCGCATCATCAGGTGGGGCAGATCGTGAATTTTGCTGAAGAGAACGGCGTTTCATTTTCCAAGATCGGTCTGGATATCTATCGCCAGTTCGCACCGAAAGCCGGCGGCGATGTGTATGCGCTGTTCGACCCAAAGAATTCTGTGCGTTTGAAGAAAACGCAGGGAAGCACGCACCCCGACCAGATAAAAAAACAGATCGCGCGCTGGAAAAAGGAGCTAGGCCGTGCATAGATTTGAATATAAGGGGAAGGAGCTTTATTGCGAGAGCGTTCCTGTTTCGCGCGTGGCGTCTTCCGTGGGCACGCCTTTCTACCTTTACAGCGTGAACACATTTCTCGACCACTACAACAAGCTCGCAAAAGCATTTGAGTCAGTACCGACGACTATTTGTTTTTCGATGAAGGCGAACTCCAACCTGACCATCCTTCAGGCGCTGGTGAATCACGGCGCGGGGTTGGATATCGTTTCCGGCGGTGAGCTGGCGCGTGCCAAGAAGGTAGGGGTGGACCCTAAAAAAATTGTATTC
>JANNFA010000050.1:0-7457 GCA_031379345.1 Candidatus Omnitrophota bacterium
AAAAAAACCCAGCCAGATATGACCGCCGGGCCGAGCGTAGGGCACAGGCCCCACCCGCCCCGCTTCAGGATGCTCGACCACATCGGTCGCCTCCGGCTCCCACAGAACAAGAAGGTCCTCGTCAGGAAGTCCCTTTCTTAGGTCGAACGGGTCCTTGCGCACGCGGACCACTTTCTTCAGCATCGGCTTCCCTGTGCGCCCCGAGCGCAGCTGCTGAAGAAACGTCTCGACTTCCGCGCAGACCTTTTCAAAATCTTTCGGCTCCACGACCCCGCTTCCCTCCCGGCCCTTCACATTAAGGCGGATGCGGCCTTCACAGTAGGATGGGAATGCGTAATAGCGCATCTTCGGCCAGTAGCGCATGTACCAGATAGACGGATGTGCCGCCGTATAGCCGTAGGCATGAATAGGCGCAAAAAAAGTTTTTTCGCCGGAAATATTCAGTGCAATATCGGCCTTTTCAAGATATTTGAACGGGATGATAACCTTCAGCAGGGAACGCAGAGGGTTTATCTCCCTTTTCAGCCGCCACATCTCGGCGATCCAGCTCCTTTTTACCGGCTTCAGTATGATGGGACCGGGTTTGGATGAGAGCGGCGTATTCCGGAACAGGCCTTTTCCTGGGAAGTGCTTCCGGTGGATCAACTCCGGCAAAAAGACCAGCGTCGGCAGGTCATTCTGGTTCGCCCGCATTCCATGCAATGAAAAAACGACGACGCGCGCGTTCTCAGGAGCGTCCGAAAGGATCTTTCCTATCGCTTCGTCGACCTTGCGGTAGATGGCCAGGACCGAATCTTCAGGGGCTCCTATTTTGTCTCGAAGCTTGGACAGCGGGTGGTCCGAACTACTCGTAAAATAATAGTCATGGCCAAGGGAATGCGTCTCTCCAAAAACGGTGAGAAAAAGATCCCACGGTTCCCTTTTTAACAAATCACGGCAAATATTGGTGCGGCGCTCGATGCCTGTGAATAGCTTCTTCTTGTACGCTTCGTAATCGCCGCTCCGCCACCAGTCATTATGGTCGGATAAGTACCCCGGATGCTTGCCATATTTTTCTTCTATCTCCTTTAACAGGCCTTGAGGAATGGAGCCGGGCGGGGAATGCGGTGCATGCGCTCCCCAAGCCATCACCTGGATGCCGTTGAGCCCATCCGCGAGCCGGGTCTGCGGCACATCAAAAACCGCTACTTTTTTGCCGTTCAGAGCAAAAAATGAGCGATGCTCCTCATAATTATAACTTGCGACCTTTCCTTCCGTTACGCGGTAAGCGGCCGGATCGTAAGAAAACGTACCGTAGAAACCGGTCTTCTCAGGAAAGGATCCGGTAAAAAAAGTCGTCCAGGGCGCCTCCGCCGAAAATGTCTCCGGCCCCTTCAGACGTCCATAGACCCCGCGCTCGCGGAGGGCGCGTAAGACAGGCAACTGACCGCCGTCCATCCACTTTTCGATCAAGCGAAAATCTGCCGCGTCCAGGCCGATCGCAATGAGTGGGTTCGCCATTATTTTTTAAAGATAAGTCGTCCGGTTTTTTTTGAGAATGCGATAAAAAAACGACCCAGGTTCACGGGGTGACACGAACGCTTCAATCCCGTGACGAAAGCGTTAAAGGCGTCGCGCTTCCTTCCGGCTTCAAAGTAGATGTGCCCAAGCTGGTAATCGATACGCGCAAGCGCCAGGCTCGCCTCCCTCTCCAGGCCGTGGCTTCGGATGTAGCCGCGGTGTCTTTCTATCGTCTCCTGAAGTATCATCTGGTGAGTGCCATATGTGCTGACCGCGTCGTTCGAGATGTTAGAGGCATGCGTCCTTCTATAAAAAAGAACGCGGTTGATAAGTAAAAAATCTGTTTCCATCGAGATGCGAAGGTAAATTTCAATATCCTCGGCAAAACGTACGCTCTCATTAAAAACGCCGGTACGCGTGAGAATGTCCTTGCGGACCACCACGCCGGAAGGAGTGCCGACAAAATTTGAATGCACAAGATACTTGAGCGGCTGCGGCAGCCTTTCTCCGAACTTCAGCCGCTTGTCATCCAGTGTGGAATAATGCTTCACGAGCCGATTTCCAAGATGAGCATAGCGCAGGATGAAGTCCGAAGAAAAAAAATGAATGTCCGGATATCTATGGATATGTTCCGCGACCACGCGAAGCTTGTTTTTAAACCAGACATCGTCCGAATCCAGGAAGGCCAGAAAGTCGCCGGTCGACTCTGCAATGGCCGCATTACGTGCCCCGGCAGCGCCTGAATTTTTAATACGCTTAACTTTGATGCGGCTGCCGTATTGCTTTAGAGCGTCGAAAGTGCCGTCGGTGGACCCGTCATCCACGACCCAAATTTCATGCGCCGGATATTCCTGTTGTAGAACGCTCTCGATTGCTCGTGTAATATAGGGTAGGCCGTTATAGGTCGGGATGATGACCGAGAATTTTAGATCCATCCACGGATTATACAAAAGCGTATGTTTTTTTACTACAAACGGTTTGCCTGGAGATCTTTACATGAGTTTGCCGCCCGTAGAGCGTAGTACCGTCATCATCGTCGTTCGTGACCGTTTTTCAACAACTGAGCGCTGTATTGAAACTGTTCTCTCCAATACTTCCGAACCATTCGACCTCATCGTCGTGTCCGGCGGTACGCCAAAAAAATGCGAAGAGTCGCTCCGCAAACATTTCGGGGATAAAGCGCATTTCATCTTCGCTCCGAACCTTCTCAATGCTTCTCAGTCGCGGAATCTCGGTCTGCGCGCCGCCAAAACCCGCCTGGCCGCCCTTATGGATAACGATGTCCTCGTTCGGCCCGGCTGGCTCGGAGCACTCATCCGCTGCCAAGTGGAGACCGGTGCCGCCATGGTGTCACCGCTCATCCTGGACGCCAAAGACAAGATACACACGGCAGGAAACGATCTACTTATCACCTACCGCAACGGTGAGGCCTTCGGACAGAAGGTCCTCCGCTACCAGCGCCTGACCTGCTGGGAAGGGACGAATCTAAAGCGCGTGCCGACGGACTATGGAGAACTACACTGCCAACTCGTGGACGTGGAAGTGACTTTAAGGCTCGGCGCGTTCGACGAGATGCTGCGCGAGGCCGGAGAGGTCGATTCTGGTCTTACCTGGTCCAAGGGCGGCTGCAAAATGATCTTCGAACCATCCTCGGTCATTGAGTATCTCATCCCCCGGCGCATCATGCACCCCGAGGACATCCGATCGTTCATTTTCAAATGGGACGCGGATGAGATCCGGAATGGCTACGATCATTTTAAAAAGAAATGGAACTTAGACATCACCGAATGCGGCGCCTGGGGTCCTTTCAACGCGATGATCAACAATCAGTTGGGGATGGCCTCTCGCCTTTTCCCCTCGAAGCTCAGCATTGCGGTCGACAATGCATACTACCGTCTGAGGAAATCACTGAAGGGGCCGGGCTCACTATGGAGAAACTACAAAGCTAGGCTGGCTGGCGTGGACCGCTGGGCCAAGATGCCCGATCACAGCCCGAAGTAGATCACAGCCACGCACATCCCGATCCAAAGTACGATATTCAGTTGCATTCGCCAGTCCGAAAGAAGCGCCGCCGTCGGATCGCCGTCCACATTGGCTTTGTGGACAAGATAAAGGTAGCGAAAGATGCCGTAATAGACGAAAGGGACGGTATAGATAAGATGCTCTGTTCCCAAGTTGGCCACCGTCTGCGCATCCACGGTGTACAACATGTAGACCACGACGATGGAAGAAGTGATTACGGACACCATCTGATCTATAAAATAGCCGTCGTACTGCAATAACACGCGGCGCTCGGTCCCTCCTCCACCCTGAAGACGAAGCTCCTGGCGCCGTTTATTAAACCCGAGAAACAGCGCAAGCAATGCTGTCATGAACAGGATCCAATTGGACATCTCAACCCCGGCCACCACACTGCCGGCCGCGACACGCAGTAAAAAAAAGATGGCGATGCATCCAACGTCGATCAGCACCTTATGCTTCAAAAATCTTGAATAGGCCAGGTTCAATAAAATGTAACCTACTTCGAGCCAGCCAAGCAAAGGGTTTAGCAGAAAAGCAAAGACCAGGGAAAATATTCCGAGCAGAACCGCCAGCACAAGCGCCGTACGAACTGATACTTTGCCCGCCGCGATGGGCCTCAGACGTTTTTTTTCATGGGCCCTGTCTTCCTCGATATCCGACACATCATTGACCAAATAAACGGCGCTTGAAGTCGCCGAAAATATAAAGAAAGCAAAAAGAACCTCCACGTCTTCAGGGAAAGAAAATATCTTCTTTCCAAAAATAAGCGGCAAAAAAATAAAGAGATTCTTGACCCATTGCCGCGGTCTCATTGAAGCTAGAATATTTTTCATAAACACCTATTCATTTTGGACCTTCGCCATCGATGCGGTCAGTCCGGTGTAAGGACCGGGAATCTCGCTAACTTCAACGTACCGAATCCCATGCTCATCAAATCTTGCCCGGTTGGAGCGAAAATCTGAAAAATCCACTTTAAGGGGCATCCTCCTCTGCGAGAACTGTTTCATTTCTCGGCTTATCTTCAGAGTATTCTTCGTCTGCCGTAACAGATTCACAGCCCCTACCACCCCCACATTAAGGAAAATCAGCAATAGGGTCAATGCGCGCAGACGGCTTGCAATACGCTCCCCGGGACCGAGATCTAAAAAAATGACGGCAAGTAGCGGTACCAGCCAAAGCTGCGGCACATATCTCGCCCACCAACCCTCCGGGTTGATAAACACGGATAGAAGTAAAAATATTAACGCGGCATAAAGTGTGCCGTTTTTCTTAAAATGCGCAAAACTCAATACCAGAGACGCAAGGCCTATAAGCAGGAGGGCGCTAAAAAACGGCCCAAAGCCGCCGGTTCTTACATCCGGAAAGACGAATTCTTTTATTTCGTCTCCAGAAACGGTCAGGGGGATCTTCACTTTTACGTCTTGATCCGTGGCTACGGATGATCGCGCAAACACAGAGATCAAAAAGCGCTGGACGCTCGTCATCGAATCGAAGCCGCGAGGTCTCACGCCTTCCATGATATCCACCTTCCCTACCCCCATAATAGGGTAGAACGGGTGCCCGTGCTCCCTATAATTTTTAACATAGGGGTTAAAACCAAAGACAAACACACCCAGTAAAATGGAGGCGGTAAAAATGCCGAGTGCTCTCTTAAAAACGCCTATTTTTTTATTTAAAAGCGAGAGGGTCAGAAAACCCGCTGCCATGACGACAAAATAAATAATGGCTGTGAACTTTATATTCATAAAATAAGCCGATGCGGCTACTAAAATAAACGCCAGGGACCGGGTGGGCTTTGAATAATACAATGAGAACAGGCATAAGAGACAAAGAACTGCGGAAGCGAGTTGACCGTCGATGTAAAAGGTCAATAACTGGCAAAGAACGACAGGGTTCAAAGCTGCGGCGGCTGCGAACAAGACCGCGTGCTTCAGTCTTATTGTCTTGAATACGCAAAGACTGCAGGCGGCAAGATAAAAAGACGCGAAAAGAAGAAGGAAATTGATCATCTTTCCGGACTCAATGCGATGCGTGGCCGTATAGACACGGCTCTCAGCGATCTCCGCCGATTTGGCATAATTTTCACTCCACAGGAGCATCCTCTCTTCCACCGAGTTCGTCGGAGTCAATGTCTCAAAAAAAGGGTTCCATCCCTTGGCGAGCCGAATTAGGGTCTCCTGGTGGTACACCTGCCCGTCATAAGAGCTGTCATAGAAAAATGTGCTGAGAGCGCTGAATAGAAAGGTCGCTGAGACCACCATGAGCGCCCAGAGAAAAACCTTTTTATCATGATATTTCAGCGCAAAATACATCAGAAAAAACGCCGTCACAAGGACGCTTAAATAAAAAATTACCTGGGAATCGGGGGCCTTCAAAACAAAGAACAATCCCGAAAATATAAATAGAGAAACCACAAATAGGAGGACCGTGCATCCGGAGAGAAAACTAACAGTACTGAAGAGGCTTAAAGAACTCCTGCCGTTCATAGGTGCCAAATTGTCCGCACGGCAACCTGCAGTATCACATTTGCCAAGACCCCCGCAGCGACGTCGTCCAACAGGATGCTAAAAGGATGGTCTTGCTCATCTATCTTTGAGATGAATCCGGGTTTCCATACATCCAATATTCTGAATAGGATAAAGGCCGCCGCATAAAGAGACAGGTTTTTGGGCAACCATAGAACACTTAATCCCATCCCGACCACTTCGTCCATCACAAATTGCTTCGGATCCTTGGATTTAAAAACAGCACGTGAAGGGGCGCAGGCCCACAAGCCCGCAGCAAAGAATGCAAGGATCCAATACCCTAAGCCATACGGAAGATACCAAGCAAGGACAACCGTCAGGGCGCTTGCCCAGGTTGCAGGGACCAAGGGTATATAACCCACCCCAAAAAAAGTTGCGATTACCTTCGTTAAAAAAGTCATTACATTATGATACCACAGGACATGCATTAATTACGATAAAAATACATGATATACTATAATTAACTACTATATACATAAATAGTCTATAAATATATGATAATAAATATTTTTAATAAGTAAACTTGATAAGTATTGATTATAGTGTATAGTTATATTAGATAGATTGATCTTTAAAAGTCTTAGATAACGGCAAACCATCCGAAAGGGTGGGGCGCAAAGCCAACGGGTCCGAAATCCTCCGTAGCTGCCAAAGCAGCGAAGGAGGAAAGGATGGCTGGGTTGCCTAAAAGACGACTTAAACGGTAGTCCTTAGACAACCCTTCTATGCAGTTTGTAGAGGGGTTTTTTATTTGGGTGGATAGAACAATGTTCAGTAAAGTCCAAAAAAAGATCTTCGCGGTAGTGGTGGCGGGCCTTCTGGGTCTTGCCCCCTGCCTTCACGCCTCCCTCCTGATGCAGGGACAGATTATTCCGGCAACTCCCTATGACGGGCGCATGAGCACGGCCGGCGTCCTTACCATCCAGGCAACCCTCCATGAGGCGCAAACGATGGAGGCGCTTTTTGGCAGAGCCAAGGCATTCCGCTATCAATCCGATGCGGCGGGTGACGACCGCTGGCAGACTCCTGAGGAGACAGAATCCCGCTGGGCAGGTGATTGCGAGGACAAGGCGGTTTGGCTTTATGCTCAATTAAAAAAGAACGGCTACGAGGGTGTGCGTCTCGTCATCGGACGCCAAAATGCTTCTTCACGGTCTCTGCACGCGTGGGTGACTCTCAACAACAGCGACGGAAGTTTTTTCGTGCTAGATCCCACCGCCCAAAAACGCGTGTGGAATTCGAACGACTTCTTGGACGGGTCTTACCGGCCGCTTTATTCCTTCGACGGATCCAACCGCTACCGTCACGACGCATGAACCTTCGCCCTTTCCGCACTCACGAGCCTGTCACTATTTTGATGGTCCCCTTCGATCGCTATTCTGTGTTCCCGAAGGCCGTCGACAGCCTTTT
>JANNFA010000051.1:0-3387 GCA_031379345.1 Candidatus Omnitrophota bacterium
CCCGGTGCGCGTTGCGGCGGTTTTTGGCATCTCAAGCGCCATTCTCACCGAAGCGGGCCTTAGTTTTTTGGGTATCGGCGTCCAACCTCCGGTCCCAAGCTGGGGAAATCTTCTGATGGACGGAAAAACCGTGCTGGGCTATGGCTGGTGGATGATGTTTTTCCCAGGGATGGTTATTTTTTTAACGGTTTATTCATTGAATGTATTGGGGGAGGCCTTTTCGCATGCGCGAAGAACTACTTCTTGAGGCCCAAAATCTCCGCGTCTCATTTGGCGGACAGCAGGTTGTAAAAAATATCTCATTCGAAATTCCAAAGGACTCCTGGGTATGCCTGGTGGGTGAATCCGGGTCCGGTAAAACACAGACGGCGCTCAGCCTCACGCGTCTGGTGGACGGCGCGGGTGTCAGTGGATCCGTTGTGTGGAGGGGGGATGCCTCCCCAAGGAATCTACTCGAATTGTCCGGTCAGGAATTGACGGCTGTGCGGGGACGGCACATCGCCTATGTCTTTCAGGACCCGCATAGTGCGCTTGACCCGGTCATGACGGTTGGTGAGCAGATGGCCGAAGCGTATACGGCTCATTTTCGTTGCGGCCCCGAAGAAGCGGCCAAGGCATCGCTTATCAGTCTGGGCGAGGTGCGCCTAGACGCGCGTCGTGTATTCGCCAGCTATCCGCATGAGCTGTCGGGGGGGATGAAGCAGCGTGTCGCCATTGCGACGGCGCTGTTGAACGGCCCTAAGCTTTTGATCGCGGATGAGCCGACCACCTCACTGGATGTTACCATCGAAAAGGGGATCATTGATCTCATGAGCGATCTTCGCACCGAGTGGCCGATGAGTTATCTATTTATCACGCACAATATTTGTCTCGCTTCGCGTGTCGCCGACCATATCTACGTGATGAAGTCTGGCGAGATCATCGAAAAAATGGCACGAGGACTGAAGGGCTTTGAGCCGAAAGAGAATTATACACGGATGTTGTTCGGGGCGGGACTTGAGAATGTCCGCCCAAGAACGGAGATCCCGGTCTGATGCTGTTATCCGTCAGAAATATCCGCAAGAGTTTTAAGGGGAAGGGCGGAGAGGTACGGGCTGTGAGCGATGTCTCTTTTGAGCTGGATCGGGGCCAGGCGCTTGGGCTCGTCGGAGAGTCGGGTTCTGGAAAGTCTACGCTGGCACGAATCGTCCTTCACCTTCTTCAGCAGGACGCCGGCCATGTGCTCTTCGACGGTAAAAAAGTTTCAGGTATTTGGCATAACCGCTTAAAAGATTTTCGCCGTAAGGTACAGATCGTATTCCAAAATCCGTTTTCCTCGCTCGACCCGCGAATGACCATTGGAGCCTCCCTTGCGGAAGCATTCCATATTGACGGCATGCGCAGCGCAAAAAAAGTCCGCAATGCCGTGCACGAACTTTTATCGATTGTGAATCTGCCTGTCGAGCTGGACCGCCGGTTTCCGCATGAGCTTTCCGGAGGGGAATGTCAGCGTGTTGCCATCGCCCGGGCGCTTTCGCGCAAGCCCGAGCTTTTGGTCTGCGATGAGCCCGTTTCCTCCTTAGACCTTCTGGCACAAGCCAGGATCCTGAACCTGTTCCTCAAGCTGCAGAAAGAGCGCTCTATCAGTCTTCTTTTTGTGTCCCATGACCTGCGCGTGGTAAGGCATCTTTGTGACCGGGTATTGGTTTTAAAGGATGGCGCAGTTTGTGAGCAAGGGGAACTGTCACAAGTATTTGAAAAGCCTCAACATCCGTATACCCAGGAATTGATTTCTTCCTCCGGAATAGGATATAATGAACGTTTCTCATGAAAAAATGCCTTACATTCCTCATGGCGGGCGGAAAAGGTGAACGCCTTTTTCCACTGACGAAGGATCGCGCGAAGCCCGCGGTGCCGTTCGGCGGTATCTACCGTATCGTTGATTTCACGCTTTCCAATTGCATCAATTCCGGCATCCGTCGTATCTACGTCCTCGTGCAATACAAATCCATGTCTCTTGCCCGACATATTCGAATGGGTTGGAACATTTTAAACGCCGAGGTTGAGGAGTTTATTGACGTTCTCCCGGCCCAACAGCGCATCGACGAGCACTGGTATCAGGGCACGGCCGATGCTATCTATCAGAACATCTATTCCATCCAAAGCGAAAACCCGGACCAGGTTCTCATTCTTGCGGGGGACCATATTTATAAGATGAATTACAGGCTGATGCTCGATTTCCATAGGGAAAGTAAAGCCGACCTGACCATCGGCGTTGTGCCGGTGCCCGTCGAGGAGGCGCACGATGTGGGCGTTATTCGTGTGGATGGCCAGGCCGCTGTTATCGGTTTCGAAGAAAAGCCTAAGGAGCCGCGCACCATCCCGGGCGACCCCAAACACGTGTACGGCTCGATGGGCATCTATATTTTCAACCGCCGCGTTTTGGAAGAAGAACTTAGTGAGGACGCAAAAAAAGAAACCGCGCATGATTTTGGAAAGAACATCATCCCGCAGATGATCCAGAAGGGAAATCGCCGCATCATGGCTTATCAGTTCGTCGACATGAATAAAAAAGAGGGCCTCTATTGGCGTGATGTCGGCACACTCGATGCGTACTACGAATCAAATATCGATCTTGTCCAGGTCACGCCGCATTTCAACATCTATGACCGCGAGTGGCCTATCCGCACGTACCAGCTCCAATATCCGCCGGCCAAGTTTGTTTTCAATCAGAAAGTGGATGGGCGCAGGGGGATCGCGGTCGATTCGCTCGTTTCGGACGGCTGCATCATCTCGGGCGGCTCGGTCAAGCGCTCTATCTTGTCGCCCAATGTGCGCGTCCACAGTTTTTCCGACGTAGAAGATTCTCTTCTTTTTGAAGGCGTCGAAGTGGGGCGCCACGCAAAAGTGAAGAATGCCATCATCGACAAGCATGTCAAGATCATGCCCAACGCCACAGTCGGTTATGACAAGGAACTCGACCGCAAGCGCTTCACCGTGACGCCCAAAGGCATCGTGGTGGTCGAAAAGGGCACTGTGGTGGAGGCGGTATGATAAAGATCGGCCCCTTCGAACTTAAATCGCGTCTTATCGTCGGCACCGGTAAATATGCGACGAATAAACTCATGGTTGAGGCACTTGAGGCTTCGGGTGCCGACATGGTGACCGTGGCGGTGCGGCGTGTAAATCTTGACCGTTCTAAAGAATCACTTTTGGATTACGTGGACCTTAAAAAATACATTCTTTTGCCGAATACGGCCGGTTGCTACACCCAAGAAGAGGCTGTCCGTACTGCCCGGCTGGGCCGCGCGGCCGGATTATCGAACCTCGTGAAGCTCGAGGTTATCGGCGATGAGCGCACCCTGATGCCGGACACCGAGGCGCTTTTGGCCGCCACCAAAGAGCTGG
>JANNFA010000072.1:0-1549 GCA_031379345.1 Candidatus Omnitrophota bacterium
CAGTAAAGATCCCAAGCAGTTTCGAATGCTCGTCCGCGATGATGATATAACCCGATTTTTCGCTATGCATGAGGTCCAGAGCTTCCTGGAGTGGCATCGAGGGTAGGCCCATGACGAGTTTTGGACGCAGGATCTGGTGGATCTTCGTTTCTTTTAAGATGTCTTCAATGTTCTTAGTCGAGGGCATAACGGTTCCTTGGCGAAAGAATAATTATAGCATAGAATAAGGCATGGAAAAAAACATCATTAAGAAGCTGAGCGAGTTTGGAGAAGGCTTCAAGCACCACCATGAGAACTATTCCGCCTCGGCGATCTCCGCCATCCGTGAGACCGGCGGGGTGTGGGAGTTGGGGGGCCTTCGTTTTCATTTTCCGGAACATTTCGGTTTTTGCTACGGAGTGGACAAGGCGATCGACATGGTCTTTGAGACCACCGAACGTTTCAAAGACCGTCGCATTTTTCTCACCGACCAGCTCATCCACAATCCTTATATAAACGGCAAGCTCATGGAAAAGGGCGTTCAATACCTAAAAAGGGACGCGCACAATCTGCTTCTTTGCGATGCCCTGAAGACCGAGGATGTGGTCGTGGTTTCCGCGTTTGGCACTGACTTCCGGGATATCGAGCGTCTCAAAGCGCAGGGCGTCATGATCGTGGACTCCACCTGCGGAGCCATCATCAATGTATGGAAGCGCGTCGAGGGCTATGCCAAGAACGGTTTTATCACGGTCGTGCACGGCAAGCGCAATCACGAGGAGACCCGCGCGACCGCCTCTCAAGCGGTGAAAGAGGGCGGAACGTACGTTATTATTGAGAATATGCAAGAGGCTGAAGAGCTGGCCTCTAAGATACGCCGGCCCGATTTTAACGAAAAAATGGGGATGGCCAATCAAACCACGATGTTGAAGGGCGAGTCGCTCGCCATTCAGGGCATCTTAAAAAGCGCGTTTATCGACCGTTTTGGCGAAAAAGAAACACAGGAACTTTTCCGTAGTTTTGACACGATATGCGGCGCGACGCAGGACCGGCAGGACGCATTGAGAAAAATTTTGAAAAAATCGTTGGATCTTCTTCTTGTTGTCGGGGGTTATAACAGCTCAAACACGACACATTTGGCAGAAATCGCGCACGCAGCTGGAACGGTGCGTTATTATCACATTGAAAGCGCCCAAGACGTTCGTCCGGAATGGCTTTCCCCGAAAGCAAGCGATATCGGTATTACTTCCGGTGCTTCCACACCCGATGTGACGCTTTACGAGATCATCCAGAAGATTCTATCTCTGCACAAAACGCTTTAACAGCGCCCAACCCACAAAAGCCGCTTCGAATATCAGAAAATAAACCACCCATTGCATGCCGCCGGAACCGGCGCCGTAACTGTGAAGTCCGCGTCCCAGCACGAAGTTGACCCCGTACCAGGTCATCAGCACAAGCATGAAACCGATGACTGAGGACAGCGCGAGATAAAAATCGGATATTTTTTTTGCGTACTTCAGGTGGATGACCAAAAGGTATCCAAGAAAAGTGATGAGCGCCCAGGTTTCTTTCG
>JANNFA010000073.1:0-6044 GCA_031379345.1 Candidatus Omnitrophota bacterium
CTCGGCAGACATGATGTCCATGCTTGAAAGCATGAAGAATCAGATGTCGAAGATGCAGCAGACGATTGAAACGCAGAACATGCGTATTCAACAGCTCGAATCGAGCAAAGTTTTAGAAACGCCTCAACCGAACGTGCCGGTATCAGGTGCCGGCGCGACGATGAGCGACACTGATTTCCAGAAGAGCCTCAAAGACAATTTAGGTGAGACCTTCCCTTGGCTCAAGGGCGTGAAATACGGCGGCGACCTACGCCTGCGTTATGAGGCCTTCACGTATGACAATAGAAAATCGGATGCGGGTTCGACAACCACCTCGGCCGAGCATGACCGCAATCGTTTTCGCATGCGCCTTCGCTGGGGCATGGAAAAGGACTTCATGGATGACTGGAAAGCGGGCTTCCGTATCGCAACCAGCGGCAACAGCAACACAGATCCAAATTCAACGAACGTCACCTTGGGCAATCCGGGTTATTTCGTTTACAAGCCCGTCTGGTTCGACCGAGCCTATGCCATCTATGAACCTAACGGCATGAAGGACTACGGTCCGATCAAGGGTGTGAAAGTCGGCGCCGGTAAATTCGAGAACCCGTTCCTGCGCTACTCGACTCCCATTGTTTGGGACGCTGACGTGACTCCGGAAGGCGCCTTCGAGCAGGTCAACCTCAACGTGGTCAACACGGAAGAGAACAAGTTGAACCTGCAGGGCACCCTCGGTCAGTTCATCACGAACGAGAACGCGGGGTCCGAAACCGACGCGGGTATTTACGGCTATCAGGGTGTTGTCCAGTATTCAACCTACAACTTCAATACGGACAAGCCGGTGGACCTCAACTTTGCCACCTCGTATTACGACTATACGAACTGGTTCCAAACAATTACAAGCAACACCTCAACGGCATCTTTTCTGCGCACGAATTCTATCGTCGCGGATGACTTCCGTGTGCTTGATCTCTATCCCGAACTGACGTTTTATATGAACAAGATGCCCGTCACGCTCTGGTACGATTACGCGACCAACCTCGCGAATGTCGGCACCGACGACATCGTGCAGTCGGGCGGCAACGACATCCACGACACCGACGAAGCGTGGGGAGCCGGCTTCAAGCTGGGCAAAGCGAAGGTCAAAGGCAGCTGGGAGCTGTTCTACGGCTACTACGAGATCGGCGCCAATGCGGTGGTTGCGGCGTTCAACGACAGCGACTTCGGCGGGCCGGATACCAATGGCTTTACGAACCGCAAGGGCCACAAGTTCGGCTTGGGCTACCAGCTCACCGACAATATGGTGGTCAACTGGACCGGCTACTATGTGCAGCCCTTGAATCCGACGGCCTCCAGCACGACGCTGGGCCTCGCGAATGCCAGGGTCGAAGATGTGTTCCGTTCGCAGTTTGACGTTGTTTACAAGTTCTAATCGGAGGATTGCCAGCATGATGAAAAAATCGATAGCGGTACTCGCGGGTCTGGGCCTCACGGCCACGGCATTCGCGGGGGCTCCCAAATTAATAAACGGTGCGGGCGCGACGTTCCCGTACCCGATCTACTCGAAGTGGTTTGATGTCTATACGACGGTGAATCCGGATGTGCAGTTCAACTATCAGTCTATCGGCTCGGGCGGCGGCATCAAGCAGATTACGGCCAAGACCGTTGATTTTGGCGCTTCTGACGGTCCGATGACGGACCAGCAGATGGCGGACGCCCCCGGAAGGATTTTCCATATTCCGACGGTGATGGGCGCGGTGGTGGTTGTCTATAATCTTCCGGGAGTAACAAAAGGCCTCCAGCTGACGCCGGACGTGCTCGCCGATATTTATCTCGGCAAGATCACGAAGTGGAATGATGCCCGCATCACCTCCGCTAATCCGGGCATGACTATTCCGGATACGGCCATCGTCGTCGCGCGCCGTTCCGACGGAAGCGGCACGACGTTCATCTTTGTCGATTACCTCTGCTCAATCAGCAATGATTGGAAGGTGGGTGTCGGAAAGGGGACCTCGGTCAATTGGCCCGTAGGTCTCGGCGGCAAGGGCAATGAAGGGGTGGCCGGTATCGTGAAACAGACGCCAGGCGCTCTGGGTTATATCGAGCTGTCCTACGCCGTGAAAAACAACCTGTCATACGCGTTCATTCAGAATAAATCCGGGAAATTCGTGGAGCCGAGCATTGAAACGACCTCCAAGGCCGCCGAAGGCGTGACCATCCCCTCGGATTTCCGCGTTTCTCTCGTGAACAGCGCGAATGCGGAGGCTTATCCGATCGCGGGTTTCACATGGCTCCTTATTTACAAGAGCCCCGATGACGCTGAAAAGGGCAAGGCGATTGTTGACTTCATCAAGTGGGCTGTGCATGATGGTCAGAAGTATGCTAGCGACCTCTTATATGCCCCGCTTCCTCAGGAAGTCGTGGCGATGATCGACAAGAAACTGCAGGATATAAAGGCCTAAAGTAAATGGCTTTCCGCAAGGATTTCGGAGATATTGTATTCCGCCGCACGATGATGGGTTTTTCGTGCGTGATCCTTGCGCTGATGGCCGGGATGCTGGCACTTATCACACACGCCTCCTGGCAGTCGATCTTGAAATTCGGTCCCATGTTCTTGTTCACCGGGACATGGGACCCGGTTTTCGAAAACTTCGGCGCTTTGCCGTTCATTTACGGCACGCTCGTCACGTCATTCGTGGCGCTCCTCCTCGCTATCCCTATAGGAATAGGCACCGCGATCTATCTAGCAGAGTACGCCCCCTGGTGGCTCCGAAGACCTGTTTCAATGCTTGTGGACCTCCTTGCCGCGATCCCCAGCGTTGTTTACGGGCTTTGGGCCATCTTTGAGCTCGTGCCGAGGATGCGGGTGGTCGTCCAGCCATTTCTTGCCAAGACGCTCGGATTTTTACCATTCTTTCAGGGCCCCAATTATGGTCTGGGGATGCTGTCCGCCAGCGTGGTGCTGGCTATCATGATAGTTCCATTCATCATTTCGGTGTCACGTGAGGTGATCCTGGCCGTGCCTCCGATATATAAGGAAGCCGCCTATGCGCTGGGCTGTACCCGCTGGGAGGCGGTTACAAGCGTCATTCTGAGCTATGGAAAGACCGGTATTGTAGGTGGTATCATCCTCGCGCTTGGCCGCGCCATCGGCGAAACGATGGCGGTCACCATGATCATCGGAAACAATGTGACGATATCCGCATCCTTATTTTCACCCGGTTATACGCTTGCCAGTGTTATCGCGAATGAATTCGCAGAAGCGACAGGGAAACTTTATATGTCCGCATTGATTGAGATCGCTCTGGTTCTATTGCTCGTATCCGTGTTTGTAAACGCAATCGCAAGGATGTTGATATGGTCGATGGGAACAAAGTCGCCTTCGCGTCATTCGAAGACGATACCCGCTGTTTAAGCGAATCATTTTTAAAGACCCGCACGCGCCGGTCCTGGGTGGACAACGGCGCGGTGTACTTTCTATCCATTTGTGCGGTACTCGTTCTCATCCCTCTTTTTAGCATCCTTTACGATCTGATCAGCCAGGGTTTTTCTGCTCTAAACTGGGCCTTTTTTACGAAACTTCCCAAGCCCGTGGGTGAGGATGGGGGCGGAATGGCCAATGCCATTGCGGGTACGTTGATTCTTCTTGGCATTGCGCTCACCGTAGGGGTGCCGGTGGGATTGGCCACGGGAGTTTATCTCAGTGAATATGCCGGAAGCCGTTTTGCGAATGTGATCCGGTTTTCTACCGATGTGATGAACGGGATCCCCTCCATTGTTTATGGAATTTTCGCCTACACTCTTTTTGTGATGCCTCTTAGAAGTTTTTCGGCGCTCTCTGGGGGCTGCGCACTGGGCATCATGATGATCCCCATTATTACCCGCACGACAGAGCAGTTCATTCGCATGGTGCCTCCCACCCTGCGTGAGGCAGGCATGGCGCTTGGCATTCCCCGTTGGCGGGTGACCGTGGATATTGTGCTACAGACGGCCAAGGGCGGCATCCTGACGGGCATCATGGTGGCACTGGCGCGAGTGGCAGGGGAGACGGCACCGCTTCTTTTTACTGCGTTCGGCAACCGCTTCTGGAATCGCTCTTTGATGGAGCCGATCGCGGCGCTTCCCATCCAGATATTCGCCTACGCTATCTCGCCTTTTGATGATTGGCACCGTCAGGCCTGGGCCGGAGCGCTTGTGCTGATCGCTCTTGTCTTTGTAGCGAACCTTCTGGCCGGTTATTTTGTGTCTAGACAGTCTAAGATTTTTTCTGCAAAATGATGGGTAAGCATATCGCACAAGTGGAGGTCGTCATGGAAGGTTTACGGGCTGAAAAGAGTCATGCTCGTCCTGCTTCGCCAGAAGCTGATGGGCACGCGGAACAGCCTACGATCAAAATACATGTAAAAGACCTGAATTTTTATTACGGCAGCTTCCGCGCTCTAGAGAGCATCTCCATGTCTCTCAAGCGCAATCGCGTGACGGCTCTCATCGGCCCATCAGGATGCGGTAAGTCGACATTCCTCCGCCTTTTCAACCGCATGAACGATCTCATTCCGAGCGCGCGTGTCCAAGGGGATATCCGTATCGACGGCGTGAATATTTATGATCCCGCCACCGACGTCGTCGCATTGCGTCGCAAAATCGGCATGGTTTTCCAGAAATCCACTCCATTCGTTAAATCTATCTATGAAAACATCGCCTATGGTCTCCGTATTGTCGGAGTGCGTGACAATGCCGTGATAGACCGCACCATCGAGCGCACTCTACGGCAGGCCGCCCTGTGGGACGAAGTAAAGGATCGGTTGCACAAGTCTGCGTTGGAACTTTCAGGAGGTCAACAGCAAAGGCTTTGCATCGCGCGGGCTCTGGCGATGAATCCTGATATCCTTTTAATGGATGAGCCCTGCTCGGCTCTTGACCCGACTGCCACCGCGCGTATCGAGGAGCTGATATTCCAGCTCAAGAATGACTACACCATCGTCATCGTCACGCATAACATGCAGCAGGCTGCCCGTGTGTCTGATGATACAGGATTCCTGTTTATGGGAAAACTTATTGAGACCGGCGCGACACAGAAGATCTTCACCAAGCCGGACAACCCAATGACAGAAAGCTATATTACCGGAAGATTCGGTTGAACCATTCCACGGGGACGGTTATGGAACGCCATTTTGATGAAGAGCTTATAGACCTCAAGCAAAAACTGCTTCGTATGGCCGACACTGCGCAGAGGATGATTCATCTGGCCGTCCAGGCGTTGGTGCAGCGCAAGGAGTCGTTCACGCAGGAAGTTTTCACGCTCGAGACGGACGTGAACCATATGGAGATTGAGATTGAGGAGGAGATCTTGCGTCTTCTGGCGCTTCGTCAGCCCGCAGCAAGAGACTTGCGCCTTCTTACTGCCATGATCAAGATCAACAATGACGTAGAGCGGATGGCCGACCAGGCCGTAAACATTGCGGAGATAGCAGAACGCCTATTAAAAGAACCGCCTCTTAAGCCGCTTATCGACATTCCGCGTATGGCGGATATTGCACAGCACATGCTCAAGGACAGCATCCACGCATTCGTGCATCATGATCCGCAGCTAGCGCAGCAAGTTTGCGCGGCAGACGATGAAGTGGATGCTATCAATGACCAGATATTCCGCGAACTTCTTACGTATATGATGGAAGACCGTCGGAGTATCTCGCGCGCCGTGGATCTAATACTCGTTAGCCGTAACCTCGAGCGTGTGGCTGACCATGCTACAAATATCGGCGAAGAAGTGGTATTCATCGAAGAAGGGAAGAATATCAAGCACCACCTGCAGGAAGAAGAGCCCTCCACTCGCCCCTAGCTGTAGATATTTTCGATAAATTCATACCCGCTTTACAATCCTTTCACACTCGCTCCGTATACTCCGTATTGTAAACAAACGAAAAAATACACCCTCAAGAAGGAGGATATATGTTCGAAAGAGAAGTGATGATAAGTACGCTCAGGAAAAACAGCATTGATTTGGCGAGACTGGTCGAAGAACTTGAGGAGCGGCCTCGGTTTGACGGCATCGATTTATCTTATTT
>JANNFA010000104.1:0-5259 GCA_031379345.1 Candidatus Omnitrophota bacterium
GTGTCGAGCATAAATCCGGGAGCACGAAGACGCTTTCCCTGGCGATAACGTGGCGCCGCATGGGCTCGGCGGCGCCGGTGGCCAGTGCCAAAGTACAGGTAGGAATGAACTCATGAAAATTCTGGTTGTTGGGGGAAGCGGGGGGATCGGCGAAGCGACGGTACGTCTTTTGTGCCGCGACGGTCACGAACTGTCTTTTACATACCACGCAAATGTCGCGGCATCGGCCACCCTGGAAAAGGAAACCGGAGCAAAAAAAATCCATTACGATTTTTCATCCAAAAAATCTATTTCCAAGCTTTCCGCCCAGGTTCTCTCCGGTTCATTGGATGGCTTGGTCTACACCGCTGCCGAGAAGTTTCAGCGGGAAACGATCCTAAAGACCGACACCAACGCATTCCTTCAATACCTGAGCCACAGCATTGGTGGCTATTATAAAGTCAGCCAGGCGTTCGCGGATTCCGCAAAAAATAGAAAAGCGCCCGGTGTCCTAGTGAATGTTCTATCCTCGGTGGTGTTCGACACGCCTCCGGCAAAGCAGGCCAGCTATGTTTCGGCCAAATATGCGTTATTGGGTCTGATGCGTTGTCAGGCTGTTGAATTTGGCGCATTTGGAATACGGGTCAACGCTATCTCGCCTGGCATGACGCAGACGAAGTTCAATTCCGATTTGCCGGAGCGTTT
This sequence comes from Candidatus Omnitrophota bacterium, assembly GCA_031379345.1. Classification (GTDB taxonomy): domain Bacteria; phylum Omnitrophota; class Gorgyraeia; order 2-02-FULL-51-18; family 2-02-FULL-51-18; genus JAHFFM01. Next base: position 685 of record JANNFA010000104.1, read on the forward strand.
TTTGGAGATATACGCCGAATCTCTTCCATTACGCCGGCTTCTGACTCCCGGCGAAGTGGCCAGCGCCGCGCGTTTTCTTCTGTCATCCGAGGCTTCGGGATTGCAGGGCAACAATCTGCCCGTTACGGGGAGTCCGCGCGATGAAGTATCCGGTTGAAGGCCTGGATTATTTCCGCCTCTGCAATGAAGCCAAAAAAGTCGTAGAATCCGCCGCTTCCCGAAGGATCAAAATCGTACTTTTAGCCGATTTTTCATCCCAACAGATCACGGTCATGCTGAAAGCGCTTTTTTTTAGAAATGGAGTTTTCGCAGAAATTCTCGAGTCCGAGTTTGATTCGATCGACCACTCCATCTATTCGGATGATTTTTGTTTAAAGGAATTTTCCCCTGACCTCGTTTTGATCCTGGAATGCTCCCAGTCTTTGCGCGGCCGCTATTATGGTTCGAACGCCGGCGCGGCGGCTTTTCTCGCAGAGAAGACGGCCAGGATGCAGGAGCGGTGGGATAAAATTAAAGAGAAGTGTCCAAGCGCGACGGTCCTTCAGAGCAACTGGGTGTTGCCCTATGAGAGGCCGTTCGGAAATTTTGGCAGTAAAGTACCGAACACCTTATTCGGTGTTTCTGAAAATTTGAACCGGACGCTCACCGGGGCTTCTGTCGTCCGCCGGGATCTTTTCATACTGGACCTGGAGTCCGTCGCCTCCTATATAGGGAAGAAGGCCTGGTTCGATGAGCGTTTATGGGCGCTGTACAAGTATCCCTGCGCGCTGGAATATTTTCCGCATATTGCCCAGGCGGCGGTGGATATCGCGCTCGCGCTGAAGGGCAGTTTCATCAAATGCGTGGTTGTCGATCTCGACAATACCCTTTGGGGCGGCATCATCGGAGACGACGGCCTCGAAGGCATCCATCTCGGGCACGGGGATGAGGGGGAGCCTTTTTTATTGTTCCAGCATTATCTGCTGTCACTTAAGAGGCGTGGGATCCTTTTGGCTGTTTGCAGCAAGAACGATCCGGAAAACGCACGCCTTCCATTCAAAAAACATCCGGAAATGGTGCTGCGCGAGGATGATTTTGCCGTGTTTGTCGCCAATTGGGAGGAAAAACCGGGGAATATCCGTTTGATCCAGGAAACGCTGAGCATTGGCCTTGATTCCATGCTTTTTCTGGATGACAGCGCCTTCGAACGTAATTTTGTCCGCGACCGGCTGCCTGAAGTAATTGTTCCGGAGCTCCCGGAAGATCCCGCCAATTATGTGAAGGCCCTTTCCGAACTGAACCTGTTTGAAACGGCGTCCTTTTCTGCGGCGGACGGAACACGCACCCGGCAATATCAGGAGGAATTCCTCCGGAAAAGCGTAAAAACAAAGTTTGCGGATCATGATGATTATTTAAAGTCCCTGGACATGAAGATCGCCTTGGAAAGATTTTCCAGAGAAAATCTTGGACGCATTTCGCAGTTGATACAGAGAAGCAATCAGTTCAATCTTGCGACGCGGCGTTATACGGAGGCTCAATGTGAGTCGTTTATGAAGGATGAGGCGGGTTATTTTCCAGTGAGTGTGTCGCTCAAGGACAAATTCGGGGACTACGGGCTGATCTTGTGCGCTGTGGTCTCTTGGAACAAGCTGGACGCCGTGATCGAAGAGTGGGTCATGAGCTGTCGTGTTCTTTTCCGCGGAGCGGAACAGTGCGCGATGAACCAGATTGTCGAGATAGCCAGGCAGAAAGGACTCCGGCGGATAACGGGGCGGTTTGCCCCGACGGATAAAAATAAGATGGTAAAGAACTTTTACCGGGATTTCGGTTTTAAACTGATATCGGAAGAACCAGGAGGCGCCACCTTGTGGGAGATCGAGGCGGTGGATTATCGGCCGAAGCAGGTGTTTATGGAGATAAAAGAAATTGTCTGATACAAAACATTTGAGTGTGAACGATGCCAAGCGTGTATTCACACGCCTGTCGGATCTGGCCCGCGAGACGACTCCTTTCTTCGCCGATGTGTGGAACCGTCAGGAGAAAGAGTTTGGGGCCCGCTGGGTGGAAGAAGTCGCGGAAAGCGTCGTTCTTTTACTCGGGGAGGACGAAGAACGCTGGAAAGACGCTTTGTTTGGATACGCGGATTTTTCTATGGAAGCGGTCCGCGAGCAGGCCTATTTTGAAGAGCACCGACGTTACCGAACCTCCTCCGCAGAGACGCTTTTGACGAATTGTTACGAAGACGAGAATTTCATGATGACCACGTACCTGCCTGGATTGTTTCTGTCCCATTTTTTGTGGAGGCACCACTACAAGCTTTTATTATTTTTCAGGAATGAGGTGCTTCCGGAGCTCTCGCCGCCCGGATTTTTTTATGAGATCGGGGTGGGGACGGGGCTTTATTCCTGTGAAACGTTACGGGCCTTCCCGTCGGCGCAAAGCACCGGGCTCGATATTTCTAAGTACTCCCTGGACTTTACGAAGAGGGTGCTTGGCGCGTACGGTGTTCTGGGGCGTTACGGCGGTCATCAGGCGGATATTTTTAAATATGATTTGAAGGTTGGGAGCGCCGATTTCTTGATCTGCCAGGAAGTGTTGGAGCATTTGGAGGACCCCGCGAAACTGTGCCGTCTTCTTTTATCATTGGCCAGGCCGGGCGCCAAGGCCTATATCACCGCAGCGATCAACGCGGCCCACACGGACCACATCTACCTTTTTCGTACCCCGGCGGAGGTGGAGGCCATGCTCCGTTCTGCCGGCTGGGACATCTTGAAGTCAAAGGCGGAACACGCTTACGATGGAAAGCCCGTGGAAATCACCCCATGTGTGGCGGGGTTTTTATGCCAAAAGGCGTGATCCGATAAAAATAGGAGAGACAATGCCAAAAATTTCAACGGACGAAATGAATATAAAAATAAACGAGATATTTCGACAGGTCTTTGACGATAATTCTCTCAGCGTCCGTGAGGACATGACAGCCAAGGATGTCGAGGGTTGGGATTCGTTGACGCATGTGAATCTTATCGTCGCGGTGGAGAAACGATTCAAAGTCGCTTTTTCAACCAAGGAGGTCATGGCTCTGCGGAATGTGGGCGATTTTTTAAGATTGATCGAGAAGAAGCTCGGCCATTAATGCCCTTTAATTCGCTCGAGTATTTCGTCTTTCTTTGGGCGGCGGTTCTTTGCTTTTATGCCGTGCCGGACCGCGCCAAAAGACCCGTCCTTCTGGCTGCCTGCTACGCCTTCTATGCTTTTTGGAACCTTCACTTCGCGCTATTTCTTTTAAGCGCCACGGCCGCGACCTATTTTTTGGCTTTGAGGATGGAATGTGCCTCCCGCGCTGGGGAGAAACGTCTTTGTTTTTCCGCGGCACTCTTATTCTTGTTGGGCGCGTTTGTTTTCTTCAAGGGTTTGCCTCTCTGGCGGCAGTCGTTCAGCTTTTTGAACCACGTGGCTGTGCCGGTCGGATTTTCATACTACACTTTCCGGCTTTTGAGCTATGTCCTCGACGTATCATGGGAAAAGACGCGCCCGGAAAAGGATCTCGTTTCATTCGCGTCCTATGTCGCGTTCTTTCCGCATCTTTTGAGCGGCCCCATCCAAAGACCCGAAGAATTCTTTCCGCAGTACAAGACCCTGCCGAAGATCGACCTGGAGCTCTGGTCGTCCGGGCTCAGGCTTATTCTGTGCGGACTTTTTAAAAAGCTCGTGGTCGCCGACAATTTGGCGCTCATTGTGGACAACGTCTTCGGGCATAGCACCCAGTACGGCGCAGTCCCTTTATGGATCGCCTCCTACGCTTTTTATCTCCAGATTTACGCCGATTTCTCAGGGCTGACGGATATCGCGATCGGCTCGGGAAGACTTTTTGGGATCGATTCGCCGCCCAATTTCAACACGCCTTACCTGGCTAAGAATATCCAGGATTTTTGGCGGCGCTGGCACATGACACTCTGCCGGTGGATCAATGATTATCTCTTCCTTCCTCTGCGCCTGCAGCTTAGAAACGCGGGGGATGCCGGGATGGTGCTCGCCCTTTTTATAAGCATGCTTGCCATCAGCCTCTGGCACGGGCTGTCGTCCGGTTTCATCGCCTTCGGCATCCTCCAGGGCGTGCTCATCAGCGTTTCGGTCTTCACGCTTCAGGCCCGCAACCGGTTCTTTAAGGAAAAAAAGGCTCTGAGCGTTCTCCGCGGCTTTATGGGACCGCTGGTCACTTTTCATCTGCTTATGTTCTCATTTATATTTTTTAGATGCGCGACTTTTTCCGAGGCGGTCGGGTATATCTCGAGGATGTTCCAGGGGCCTTTGCAGTTCAGGATGCTGAACATGGGCCTGGAGGCGAAGGCCATCTTGGGCTGTGTGTTGGCGCTGGCTCTTGCCGAATGGTTCGAGCGGAGTCGTTTCACGCGCACGCCGGTGGCACTTCGATTGAGCGTGTATTATTCGGCCATCACGGGCCTTCTGATGTTCGGCCGTTTTTGGCCCAAAGAATTCATTTATTTTAAATTCTAATGATAAAACTTCCTGCCCATATCCGTTTCTTTTGCATCCGAGCGGTTTTTTTTCTGCTGCCTATCGCGGCGTTGTTTATTT
>JANNFA010000214.1:0-5699 GCA_031379345.1 Candidatus Omnitrophota bacterium
GAAGTCTGCGACCTTTTACTCAAAACACAGGGGCTCTGGGAAGAAGTTACCAAGAGGTACTACCGTTGAGATCCAAAACACTGCAGCTTCTTTTTCTTCCGCTGATCATTGCCGGAGCGGTCTTCTATTATTACAACAACCTAAAAATGAATCGTTCTAACTCGCGAATCTCGGACCCGGCGCGTTCCGCCATCGTGAGCTCCAGTCATGACCAGGAGCTGGAGAAATTCAGTCTGTCTGGATTCGACGAAACGGGAAAGTCCAACTGGAAACTCGAGGGAGAATCGGCCAAGATTGACCCGGGCCAGACCATTTATTTGAACGAGAATGTCACACTACGCCTTCGCGACAATACGATCATCCGCACCGACCACGTACAATGGTCTCAGGACGGCGGCACGATGCGCACGGACGCCATCGTCACTGTAGAACATGAGAATGCCACGGTGCGCGGCCGCGGCGCCTACGGCAAACCCAATGATGGTTTTATCCAGCTCAACAAAGACATTGAGATGGTCATCAACCAAGCGACAAAACTTGTCTGTGCGGGCCCGATGAAAATTTATTACAAAGAGAACAACATGACTTTCTACCGGAAGGTGAAGGTGACCGACACCCGCGGAACCTTGTCGGCCAATCGAATGGATGTGACGTTTGACTCCGTCACCCGAAAGATCAAAGAGATCACCGCGATCGGCAACGTCGTCATCGAGCGGGGCCAGGACCTCTCGCGGTCCAAGCGGGCGATCTATTCCGTGGAAACGGGTTCGGTTCGTCTGGAAGGCAGCCCTGAGATCACATTGCGTGAAAAAAGCGGAGGGCTCATCGATGGCGCTCTTGGAAACTAGAGGGTTAAAAAAGTCCTACGGCGGCCGCCCCGTCGTGAATGGAGTCGATATCACGATCAACCAGGGCGAGATCGTCGGGCTTCTGGGTCCCAACGGAGCAGGGAAGACAACGACTTTTTATATGGCGACCGGACTTGTGAAGCCCGACAGCGGACAGATCCTTTTTGACCACCGCGATGTGAGCCGCTACCCGATGCATAAACGCGCCCAACTGGGCATCGGATATCTCTCACAGGAACCTTCTATTTTCAGACGTCTCACGGTGGAACAGAACATCCTCGCGGTGTTGGAGACGCTGGATCTTCCGCGGCCGGAGCGTAAACGACGCCTCGAGGAGTTATTGAATGAGCTGGGCATCGAACATCTTCGCAAGTCACGCGCCTACACGCTTTCCGGTGGGGAGCGCCGCCGGCTCGAGATCACCCGCGCTCTTGTGACGCATCCTTTATGTATCCTGCTGGATGAACCGTTTTCGGGTATCGACCCGATCGCGGTTTCCGACTGCCAGCACCTTATCCAGGAGCTCAAGAACAAGGGCTTGGGAATTCTTCTCACGGATCACAACGTACGCGAGACGTTGTCCATCACGGACCGCGCCTATATCATGTATGAGGGGAAGATCCTGATTTCCGGCACAAAGACCGAGCTTTTGAGCAATAAAGAGGCACGAAAGATCTATCTGGGCGAGAAGTTTTCGATGTGATGAAATGCACCTTCGATTTGTGGTAAACTAGGCCGTTTCAGAACAGAATTGGAGAGAACTATGGAAATAGACATCAGCGGGAGGCATTTTAAAGTCACCGCCCCTCTCAAAGAATACATTGAATCCAAGGTAGGAAAGATCGAAAAGTACTCGCTTAAGATCGAGTCGGTTCATGTTGTGCTGGAGGTGCAGCGCTTCCGCCATATCGTTGAGATCACGCTTTTAGGAAAGAACCTGCGGCTGATCTGCAAAAAGGACGCCACCGACATGTACGCAGCGTTCGACGGTTGTGTCGGCAGTGTCGAACTACAACTCTCAAAACAACATGACAAGGTCCGTGACCACAAAGGGCGTCGCTACGGAGTCAAAGAATCCATGAAAGAATCCTTAGACTGAACACCATGAAAAGCAATGTGAAGCGTCTTAAAGATTGTAAGGTTCAGATGTCGGTCGAAGTCGAAGCCGAGCACGCAGAAGAGCGCTACCAAGAGGTCCTGCGCGGATTCCAGCGCGCGGCACGGCTTCCCGGCTTTCGCGACGGCAAAGCGCCGGTAGATTTGATCGAACAGCGTTACCAGTCTGAGGCTCGCGAAGAACTTTTAAAAATGCTTATCCCGGAGGCCTATCATCAGTCTATCCAGACTCAGAAGGCTTCGCCGGTATCGTTGCCAAAGATCTCAGATATCCGCTATGAACGTAAGAAGAAGCTGCAGTTCAGCGCCGAGTTCGAGGAGGCCCCTAAGATCTCACTTAAAAATTACAAAAGCGTCCCCTTGAAACGCGAATCCGCCGAAGTGAAGCCGGACGAGCTTGAGAAGGCGGTGCAGTCTCTCCTCGAGTCGCGGGCGACATTCGAAGAGGTGACGGAGCCGCGTGCTGTGCAGCAGGGTGATTTTATTGTGGCCGACGTCGAGCTTTGGCGCGACACGGCGTATATCCAGGGCCGCAAGGGCGTCCTGCTTGTCGCCGAAAAAAACGGCGAAGACGATTTTCTTGAAAAGGTCCTGGGGGCCAATGCCGGCGAAGTGCGCGAGATCGTCCGGGCAGGAAAGCCTTATACGCGGGTCACGGTACGCGGTTTGCGAAAAAAAATTGTCCCGGTGCTGGATGGGGAGTTTGCCAAGGCGCTTGGCCAGGAAAGCGCCGAGAGTCTGCGCGAGGCCATTCGCAAGGAGTTGGCCCAGCACAAGCAGACCGACTCTATGGAAAAAATGAAGCAAGAGCTTTTTCAGAAACTGCTCAAAGCAAACTCCTTCCCTTTGCCGGACAGTCTTGTGGACCGGCAGAAAGAGCGTCTTCTTGAGCAGGCACACCGTCATTTCACCCAGAGGGGCTTGGGCGAGCAGGATTGGAAGACGGAACTCCCCGCCCTTGAAGCGGACATGAACGAGCGTGCGAAAGAACAGGTGAAGCTATATTTTATTCTCCAGAAGGTCGCAGAAGGGGAGGGGATCGAATTGGATGAGGTCGAATTGGCTCAGCGCTTCAAAGCGCTTTCCGAGCAATCCGGCCGGCCCCTTGAGGAGGTCCGCAAGGTGTTTGAGGACGATGTGAGAGACAATCTTCGCGAGAAGAAGACCGTGGAATATTTGATCGCAAACGCAAAATTCGAAGAATAACGTCACTTTAATCCTAACTATAAAAGGAAGACCCTTATGAGCATGTTAGTCCCGATGGTGATTGAAACGACCGGCCGCGGCGAACGCGCCTATGATATTTACTCGCGTCTTTTAAAGGACCGCGTGCTTTTTATCGGCACCGCGATCGACGACTATGTGGCGAATCTCGTGGTCGCCCAGCTTTTATTCCTGCAGATGGAAGAACCGGAAAAGGACATTCATCTCTATATCAATTCGCCGGGCGGGTCGGTCACGGCAGGGCTTGGCATTTATGACACGATGCAGTTCCTGAAGTGTGACGTGGCGACCTATTGCATCGGACAGGCGGCCAGCATGGGCGCGGTCCTTCTTGCGGCAGGCACAAAGGGCAAGCGCTTTTCGCTTCCGAACTCGCGCGTGATGATCCATCAGCCTTGGGGCGGTGCTCAGGGCGTGGCCTCCGACATCCAGATCCAGGCCCGAGAGATCCAGGGTATGAAGGAAAAACTAAACCGTATTTTGGCCAAACATTCCGGCCAGGATGTGGCGAAGGTGGAAAAAGACACGGATCGCGATTATTTCATGTCCGCGGAAGAGTCAAAGGCTTACGGGCTCGTCGACGAGGTGGTGTCGAACATCCGTACGATCAAGAAATGAAGGAAGCGCTTCTCCTAACGCCCGGGCCCACCAACGTCCCGCGGCGTATCTTGGATGCGACCGCGCTACCGATGATCCATCACCGCACGAAGGAGTTCCAGGCGGTGCTTGAGCGTGTGTTTGGGAATTTGCGCAAAGTGTTCTGCACAAAACATCCCGTGCTCATGTTCGCGGCTTCCGGCACGGGCGCGATGGAAGCGTCTTTGACCAACCTCTATTCCAAGGGCGACACGATCCTTTCGTTTACGGCGGGCAAGTGGGGCGAGCGCTGGCGTGATATCGCAAAAGCAAATGGATTGGATGTAAAGAATTTTGAACTCCCCTACGGGGAAGCGTTCACGGCGAAATTTGTCGCGGATGCGTTGAAGCAGCACCCAAACGCCAAAGGCGTCCTGATGACCCTGTGTGAGACCTCGACCGCCGTCATGCATCCGGTGAAGGAAATTGCGGCGGTGACTCAGAAATCCGACGCGCTCCTCATGGTGGACGCGATCTCAGGCTTGGCCTGCGACCCGCTCAAGACCGATGAATGGGGTTTGGATGTCGTGGTTTGCGGCAGTCAGAAGGGACTTATGCTTCCTCCGGGCCTCGCGTTTGTGTCTGTCAACGACCGCGCCCAAGCGCGCTTAGCCGCCTCCAATTTTCCGAAGTACTATTTCAACTTCAGCGAACATATCAAGGCCATCGCCAAGAACGACACACCCTACACACCCGCCGTTTCGCTCATTCGCGGCTGTGACGTGGCGCTTCAGATGCTCCTCGAAGAGGGTATAGAAAATGTTTGGAAGCGCCACGCGGATGTCGCGGCCTGGGTACGAAGCGAGATCACAAACCTTGGCTTGCCGCTTTTTTCCAAAGCGCCCACGAGCGGCTTGACCGGTATCGTGATGCCCGAAAGCATCCCATCCAAGAACGCCATCAACCACATGCGCGACGTGCATGGCGTGGTGATGGCGGACGGACAGGGTGAGCTTGTCGGCAAGATCGTCCGCTTTGCGCATATGGGCTATGCGTGCACCATGAAGGATGCAAAAACGGGCATGGATGCGTTCACGGACGCGCTTGCGATAAAGAAATGACACAGGCGACAATGGCAAAAAAAAATACATATAAAGTACTTATCTGCGACGACCTCTCCGAAGAGGGGTTGAAAGTTTTCCGCGACCAAAAGAATCTGGAAGTCGTCATCAAATTGAAGCAGCCTCTCGAAGAGTTGAAAAAACTCATCGCGGACGCGGATGCCTGCGTCGTGCGTTCCGGGACACAGATCACCGCCGAAGTCATCGCGGCCGCTAAAGAGCTCAAGGTGATCGGGCGCGCCGGGGTCGGGCTTGACAATGTGGATCTCGAGGCGGCCTCTAAGCGCGGCATCGTCGTCATCAACACCCCGGGCGGAAACACTGTTTCGGCCGCCGAGCTCGCGTTTTGCCTCATCATGGCGTTGGCGCGAAACATCCCTGAGGCGAATGCGTCTGTGAAGCGCGGGGAATGGGAGCGTAAAAAGTTTGTGGGAACCGAATTAGATGGCAAGACGCTGGGTGTGCTGGGTCTGGGCCGTATCGGGGGCGAAGTGGCCAAGCGCGCTCAGGCTTTCCGCATGCGTGTCATCGCTTATGACCCTTTCCTGCGCGCAGACAAGGCGATGCAGATCGGTGTCGAGGCGATGCCGCTCGAAGAGGTACTAAAGAGCTCAGATTTTCTTACATTGCATCTCCCGCTCACGGCCGAAAACAAGCATATGATCGGCGAAAAAGAATTTCAGATGATGAAAAAGGGTGTGCGTATCGTGAATTGCGCGCGCGGCGGACTTATTGACGAAGCGGCGCTCGCCAAAGCCGTGCTGTCCGGGCAGGTCGCCGGCGCGGCGCTCGATGTGTTCGAGTCGGAGCCTCC
>JANNFA010000219.1:0-3076 GCA_031379345.1 Candidatus Omnitrophota bacterium
TGCCGTTGGAGCCGGTGACCGCCACGATCCGGCCTTTGCAGAAAAGCGAGGCCAGTTCGACTTCGCTGATAATGGGGATCTTTTTTTTACGGGCCCATTCCAAGGGAGCGCTTTTGCGGGGAACACCTGGACTCGTCACCACGCAAACGCTTCCGCTGATGAAAGACTCCGTATGACCTCCCGTCTCGACGGCAATGCCGAGGCCGCGTAAATAGCTCGCATTCTCAAGCGCTTCCTTTTTTTCAGACGCTTCCGTGACACGGACCAGCGCTTTTTTTGAATGCAGGAATTTAGCCGCGGCAAACCCGCTCTTGCCGAGCCCGACCACCGTGATCTTCCGGTTTTTAAAGACCATGTGTCCTTATTGCAGTTTTAAGGTCGCTAAGCCGACCAGCGCCAGCAGGATGGATACGATCCAAAAACGGATCACCACTTTTGTTTCTTTCAAGCCGCCCAGCTGGAAATGGTGGTGGATGGGAGCCATTCGGAATACGCGTTGCCGGCGGAATTTGTAGCTAGTTACCTGCAGGATGACCGACAACGCCTCCAGGACGAACACGCCGCCAACAATGACAAGCAATAATTCTTTTTTTGTAAAGATCGCGACCGCTCCCAGTGCGCCGCCCAGCGAAAGCGAGCCCACATCCCCCATGAACACGCTCGCCGGATGCGCATTGAACCATAAAAAACCAAGCCCAGCTCCGAAGAGTACCGTGCAAAAAACCGTGAGCTCCCCCGCACCCGCAATGAATGGGATCTGTAGATACTGGCTAAATGCGGCGTGGCCTGTGACATAACTGAATACGGCATAGGTCAAGGCGATCATGAACGTACAGCCGATGGCCAAACCGTCCAATCCATCGGTAAGATTCACCGCGTTGGAGGAGCCAGCGAGAACCAGCGCCACAAACGGAATATAAAAGATCCCCAGGGTCAGGAACCAGTTTTTGACGAAGGGCAGTGCGATATCACTCCATACCGGCGAATCCATATACAGAAAGATGCCAACGGCCAAACCGACCGCCGTCTGCCCTATAAGTTTAGTGAGTGCTGTGAGTCCCTTTGAGTTTTTTTTGACGAGCTTCAGGTAATCGTCGATAAAGCCTACCAAGCCGAGCCATAACATGATAAAAAGTGAGAGCCACACGTACCGGTTTCTTAAATCAGCCCAAAGGAGTGTCGAAAGAAGCACGGAGCCCAAGATCATGAGCCCTCCCATCGTCGGGACCTTGTTTTTCTCCGCATGCTCCGTATAAAGCGCTTCGAAGCCGACGCGTTCGATGGTCTGTTTCAAGTTGAGTTTTGTCAGGAAACGGATCACCGCCGGTCCTATCCACAGAGTGACGACAAAAGCAGTGATACCGGCCATCGCGGCCCGGAACGTGATATAGCGAAAAACGTTGAACCCGAAAAAAAATTCCCTTAACGGGTAGAAAAGCTCGTAAAGCATTCGAGGACTTTCTCCATTTGCATACCGCGCGAACCCTTGATCAGCACAAGGTCGCCCGCCGAAGCGAGCTTTTGACAGACTTTACCAGCCTCTGCGCTGTCTTTCACGTGAAACATTTTTTCCGCGGGAAACCCCTGCTTGACAGCCTCCTCGGAAAGCCACGCAGAGAGGGGGCCGACCGCTACCGCAAAATCTAACGAAGTCTGCGCGATCTCCCGCCCGATCTCGCGGTGGAGAGCCTCTGACTGAGGTCCGAGCTCAAGCATGTCCCCGCAGACCACGCCCTTTTTCCCGTGAGCGCGCAACCCTTTGAGCGTATCGAGCGCCGCACGAAAAGAAGTCGGATTTGAATTATAGCTGTCGTCCAAAAAAGTAATGTCGGATAGCGTCTTCAGCGTCAACCGTCCCGGAACGGATTTGAACGTCGTCAGGGCCTTTTGGATCTCACCGATTTCAACCCCCAGGCCTTTTGCGCATTCGATCGCCAAAAGACAATTGAGAACATTGTGCCGCCCTACAAGTGGTGTCGTCATTTTGACGCCGTCCACGTAGAACACGGTCCACTTCTCTGCCCCCTCGATTCGCTCCGCAATCACATCAGCGTGCGCGGGATCAAAGCCGATACGGACAACGCGGTGCACGCCGCTTTGCACATTCGCCAGGCTCGGGTCCTCCCCGTTCACAAAAAGAATCCCGCCGCGCTCTAAATTTTTTAGTACTTTTAACTTCTCTTCTCGCACACCCTCTAAACTCTTTAAACCTTCAAGATGCGAATGACCGATCCGAGTCAGGATCGCGGCCTGTGGCCGGATGATCGCGGAAAGCCGCTCGATCTCGCCGGGCGCATTCGTTCCCATCTCGAGCACAGCCACTTCGGTGCCCTTCTCCAGTTGGAAAAGCGTCTTCGGGACGCCAATGAGGTTGTTTTCCGTACCACGGTTCTTGAGCACCTTGAAACGCACGGATAAAAGATGCGCCAAAAGTTCTTTCACTGTCGTCTTGCCGACACTGCCGGTGATAGCCACAACGGGGATTTTGAACTTTTTGCGATAAAAGCAGGAAAGGTCGCCATACGCCGCTAGCGTATCTTCCACAAAAACAAATTCAGCTTTGTTGAGCCACTCTTCTTTAATTTTTTTTGGATCGGACACGACAAAAATCGAGACCCCTTTCTCGAGGGCCTGCGGAATAAAATCATGCGCATCAAAACGCTTGCCGATCAGCGCAAAAAAAACATCGCCCTTCTCTAAGAGTCGCGTGTCCGTTGAAACTCGGTGACGGAGCAACCGCTCCATCGTTTCAGCGTCCATTCAACACCCGCTCGGCCTCTTCGCGGTCATTGAACGGCAGAATTTGGTCTTTCAATATCTGGGTGCGTTCATGCCCTTTGCCGGCCAAGAGAACAATATCGCCCTCACGCGCATCCAAGAGCGCCTGACGGATGGCCTTGCGCCGGTCCAACACCACCGTCTGCCGATTAAAACCGGAAGGAAATCCCGCCCGCACCTCTTCCGCAATCACTCGAGGGTCCTCCGTGCGTGGATTATCAGAAGTCACATAGACATGATCCGCCCACCGGGAAGCAATTTCCGCCATTTTCGGCCGTTTGTTGCGGTCGCGGTCGCC
>JANNFA010000191.1:0-2399 GCA_031379345.1 Candidatus Omnitrophota bacterium
TTCGCGCTTCCAAAAGCGCGATAATTTACACGTAAGCCAGCCAGCGGAGGACATGACACGTCATGAGCGAACCTACGAAAAAAACCCGCAGTATCGAAGGCTACTATAATTATTACGGCATTCCCGCGTATATCCTGAAGCAAAAAAATGGTTCTTTCGCGAGTGGATATTACGATTGGATCGAAGGCGTGTTCAAAGCCGGCGGTTCTGTAAAGAAAATCCTGTGGGACGGCATGAAGATCAGCTTCGCGGAAGCCAAGCGCCTCATCTCTAAGTACTCACGCACTCACGCGACAGAAGATTTCGCCGCAGAAAATACGCCCGACTGGATCCTTCTTCCGGAAGATGCTTCTCATTTTCTGGAACAGTCCGACCAGATACGTTCTACGGACCTGGACCTCCAGAGAAAACAGCAAAAAAAACGCCGTTTTTTCTAAGGACGTGTGAAGACGCCTGTCCGGGCTCTCTTTTGCTCAGCGCTCCTACTATTTATTCTAACTCCTTCATTTTATTCAAGTTCTAATATTCCTGAAATTTCCTGGGACGACCTCTCCGAACACGATCTCACCGAAACGGGGCAGTTAGCGCTCAAGATCTATAGCGACGCCTGGCGGCATGCGGAGACGAGTCACTTTATCTACCATTATCATGATGCGAAGGAAGCCGAAACGGTGCTTGTGTACGCGGAGTCGTATTATCTCTGGGTGAAACAGATGTTCGACGTGAGTGTGGATGAGGAAAAACATAAAGGCCACGTGTTCGTGTTCGACGACAAGGTGCTATGGAAATCGTTCAATGCGCGCACTCCAGAAAAACTCCCCGGCGCGGAGGCATTTACGAACGGTTTTGAGCTGTTTCTCTACCGAGAGCCGTTCTATCTTGAGCCGCAGAGGGTGCTCGCGCACGAGATCACCCATCTGGTTCTTTTTCGTTTTGTAAAAGGTCCGGTGCCTTTGTTTCTCAACGAGGGATTCGCTGAGCTCATGGCCACGAAAGCCATTGCGATGAAGACGGACGGTGACCCTTATCGGATCCGCACATTCCTAAAGGTTTCCGAGGAAGATTTCATCCCAATAGAAGAACTTGTTGCCTTCGAGACCTATCCCGAGGGACGAGAGACGCTCTTTTACCAGGAAAGTGAGCTTTTGACGCGCTATCTTGCCTTAAATTATCCGCCCGACAAGTTTTATTCGCTTTTAAAACTAACAGCGGGCGGAAAATCATTCGCCGAAGCACTTGAAGAGATGTATCAGATGGACCTCGAGACGTTTTCAGAGAAGTTCAAGCTCTACGCGGTGACACGTTGACAACCAAGCGGGCGGAGAGTATACTTCGTCAGGTTTGATTTTGAACCTTTTAAATGGGTCCTGAGAGGCTCGTAAAGGAGGCACATGAAGACTATCCTCGATGCACCGTCCCTTGAGCGTACGCTCATCCGCATTGCCCATGAGATTTTAGAGAAAAACACGCCTGTCGAAAATCTTGCCCTGATCGGCATCCAAACCCGTGGAGTGGTCCTTGCCCAGCGACTTGCCCGCGAGATACACAAGATCGCCGGTCGCGACGTCCCGTTAGGAATTCTGGACATCAATCTATACCGCGATGATTTGACGCGTGTTGCCGAACAGCCTATCATCCGGAAAACAGAGATCAATTTCGACCTGGAAGGTCTCACGATCGTACTCGTCGACGATGTGCTCTATACCGGCCGCACGATACGTTCGGCATTCGATGCCCTTATCGATTTCGGAAGACCAAAAAAAATTGAACTCGCCGTGCTTATCGACCGGGGCCACCGCGAACTTCCTATCCGTGCCGATTTTGTGGGGAAGAACATTCCGACTCAGGAAAATGAGATCGTGCACGTCCATCTATCTGAGACCGACCAGAAAGACGAAGTGGTGGTGAGCGTAAAATGACGGAAGGGGGAAGGGGGAAGGGGGAGGAGGAAAAGCGCTTCGTGTGGACCCGAAAAGATCTTTTGTCGGTCGAGGAACTGTCGAAAGAGGAGATCGAACACATTCTGACAACAGCGGATTCTTTTAAGGAAATTTCGACGCGTGAAGTAAAAAAAGTGCCGGCCCTCCGCGGCAAGACCATAGCGAACCTTTTTTTCGAGTCCTCGACACGCACGCGAACCAGTTTTGAACTCGCGGCCAAGCGCCTTTCGGCTGATATCGTGAATTTCTCCTCGACCGGCTCAAGCACGTCCAAGGGAGAAAGTCTGCGCGACACCGCGCGAAATATTGAAGCGATGCAAATAGACACCATTGTGATGCGTCACTCTTCCTCCGGCTCAGCCGAGTACCTGGCGCGTACGAGCAAGGCGGGCGTGATCAATGCCGGCGACGGCATCCATGAGCATCCGACGCAGGGACTCCTTGATATATTCACCATCC
>JANNFA010000267.1:0-4473 GCA_031379345.1 Candidatus Omnitrophota bacterium
CGAGGCGAGCGGGGCATTCACATTCTCCTATGGAAGGTCCAGAGGCCTAGCCGCGAAGCGGCGTTAGAACTTAAATGATTTGGGGTAGTTAGGGGGTGTTTAAAATTGGCTGGTTCTTCGGAGGGTTCATTCGAGTTTGGATCGGTGGAGCCGGGTTAGCATTCGGTCTGGGCCTTCGGGTTTGGCTGTGACTGTGCGTTGGAGCGTTCAGAGAGTTGGCGTTAAACATTCGCCGTGGAAGTTTGAGTTAAAGATTCTGTGGGGTTTGCTGGGCCGACGAATTGTATACTGTGCTTCAGGAGTACGCTTATCTCACTCTGACTTTTTTCTTTAGACGCGTGACCTTCAAGAGCTCATGCGGTAGAGCGATGGAAAATACCTTCGCGGGACTAGTCGGGTTCGAAGACCTCAAGTCGGCACACCATTTATTGGAATCAAACAGTCTGCTATAAGCGGGGGCGGCAGGGTTCACGGCGCCCTCGCGCGCACCCACTACAACTCATGGGCAAGCCGAGCAAGGACTTTTCAATAACGTCATTCTCCCGCAAAACAACTTGAATAATCTCTATCTGTTAAATGTTTACTAACGCACCCATTGAATTTGCCTACCAATTCTATGATTTTCTCATTTTGCTTTGGATCTACGAAGGCTAAATTTTGATACCACCAACCCCATTGCTGATCTTTCCAATTATCCCAAGTATATGCAATATGCTTGTCGTCCAATAAAATACCCTCTTGTAATTCCTTGCTCTCAACCGCTGTGATAACAAACATTTGCTTACGAATTGGGAAACGAAAACTAAATACCGAGAGATACCCAGCCTTAATTTCTGCATTGTTTTGCGCTGTCATCCACCCTATTCTATTTTCTTCAAAATCAAAAATTCCCAAACTAATATCCGCATTTGAAGACAATGATTTTTTACCTACGTTTCCAAGCATCGTAATAATCTCTGGGGCATCAGTTCGGTATCCAACCTTTAGCGTTTGGATGATTGGATATTCTTTTGCAGCCTCCGTGTAAGAAACTTGCTTGGCTGGTTCTTTTGGTTCTGTAAAAATAAAACGATCTTTGAAAGACCATACTATAAATCCCAACCCTATAAGAATCATAACCCAGCCAACCCATGGTTTTTTACAAATACGCAGAACCCCGGCACCCACTAGGCTGATCCCAATTCCGATAACATCTGGTGCAGGTATAGGCATGATTTTATTTTTCTATTTTATTGCAACAACTTAAAAGCGGGTATCTTGAGGGCCTTGGCTAAGCGGGCCACTGTGTCTATTCTCACTGCTGTGGGCTTCTTCCCTTCAAGCCTCTGAATGTATTTGTATTCTATTTCAGCCAGTTCGGCTAGCCGTTGTTGAGTCAGCTTCATAAGCTTCCTATACTTTCTAAGGTTAGCGCCGAACTGAAGCGCCATTGATTTGCTCATGTACACCATAATAGAATATGGTTTTATCAATAGACACCTTAATTAGTTATGGTGTATAATGTCGGCATGTCGCTTGCATTTAAATCAGCCCGGTTAATCCTATGTCTTGTGGGCGGTGTTCTCCGCTTATTGGGCATTTTCTTCAACCTATCGGCCGATTACATTTCAAAATTAGAAAGGGAGCTCCATTTATGAAGCATTGCGCCATCTATACCCGCGTGTCCACCTCAATGCAGGCTGAAAAAGAATACAACTCCTGCGAAGCCCAAAAGGACCGGATAGTGTCCTTTATCAAGAGCCAGGAGGATATGGAGGCATTTCGAGAGTATTCCGACCCTGGATTTTCAGGAGGAGATTTAGATCGGCCCGGCTTAAAAGCGTTACTAGGGGATATTGAAAGTGGGCAAATAGAAGTTGTCTTGACCTACAAAATAGACCGATTGACGCGTTCTTCGAAGGATTTCTACGCACTCATCGAATTCTTTGAAAAGTATAATGTTTCGTTCATATCCGTCACGGAGAGATTCGATACCTCCTCCCCATCCGGAAGACTGCTAAGAAATATCATGCTCACCTTCGCGCAATTTGAACGCGAAATGACAGGCGAAAGAATCAAAGATAAGCTCGAGCAGAAAGCAAAGAAAGGTTTTTGGAATGGAAGTGTGCCTCCCATCGGATACAAGAAGATCGATAGAAAACTTGTCATTGATACGAAAAAAGCACCCCTTGTTAAAATGCTCTTTGAAACGTTTGTAAAGACCGGTCATTTTTATGACTTACTGACTTTAGCCAGAACAAACGATATCCGTGTTCATAGAACAGGCAGTCTCATTACTTCGTCCGGACTTTACTATCTCCTACAGAACCCCATCTACATTGGAAAAATAACATGGCGCGGCCAATATCTGCCCGGCGTTCATGAGCCCATTATCACAGAGGATTTATTTCTTGCGGCTCAAGACTGCATAAAAGAAAAACCAAAAAAGAGGCGGCTATATAAGGAATACATTCTGTCTTCACTCGTAAAGTGCTCTGAATGTAAATCCGGCATGACCAACAGCTTCACTAACAAAAAGAAAAGGCAGTATTTCTACTACCGCTGTGTGAGCGTGGCCAAGCGCGGGAAAGACGCGTGCTCGATTAAACAGGTGAACACCGAAAAAATTGAGGACTTTATTTTTGAAAACTTGGAAAGGATCTCGAAGGACAGGCCTTATCTTGAATCTTTGGTCTTCAAAATGCTTCGAGAATCGCTACCCTTTGCAGGATACGAACTCCCGGCAATTTCCGAGAAAAAACTCGTGGAAACGGTCGTACATGTTCTTGAGAGGTACGTATCTGACTACAAATTTGGAACTCAGGTTGAAAAAAATCTCGCCTCAAAAAGAGCCATCCAAAAAATAATCTTTTCAAGGGAGAAACTGGAAGTCCTTATAAATATTGAGGATACAACATCATCGAGGCTTGCCCATGAGCTTCATAGGAGGACGTCTTTATCGGTAGTGGGTGCGCGCGAGGGCGCCGTGAACCCTGCCGCCCCCGCTTATAGCAGACTGTTTGATTCCAATAAATGGTGAGCCGGGAGAGGATCGAACTCTCGACACCATCCTTAAAAGGGATGTGCTCTACCAACTGAGCTACCGGCTCGAGGACTTACGTAGTGGTGAGTTCTTTTTCTTTCGCGGCTTGCGCCTGGTCGATGAGGGCGATATAGCGATCAGTCATCTTCTGCACTTCGGTCTGCGATTTAAAACTTTCGTCTTCAGTGACCGTCTTTTCTTTCTCAAGCTGCTTGACCTTGTCATTACCATCACGACGGATAGAGCGCATCGACACGCGGCCTTCTTCGGCCAATTTGTGCACGATCTTAACGAGCTCCTCGCGGCGTTCGCGTGTAAGCGGCGGAATGGAAAGCCGTATCATCTTGCCGTCCACATACGGCGCGATGCCGAGGTCGGAATCGTTGATAGCTTTCTCCAGAGGCTTCAGCATGGAAGGATCCCAAGGCTGTAAAAGAATGGTACGTGGTTCAGGAATTGTGACATTGGCGACCTGACGCATGGGCATCATCGAGCCATAGGCTTCCACTTTTAAATGCTCGACCATGCCTGCATTCGCACGGCCTGTGCGCACCGCGGAAAAATTATGGCTCACGATCTCGAGAGATTTTTTCATTTTTTCTTCGGCATCATGGACTGCTTGCTTGGCACTCATGCGCTCACCGTCGTTCCGATGTTCTGCCCGGTCACGACACGGCGAATATTGCCGTGTTTTAGGAGATCGAACACGATAATGGGAAGTTTATTATCCATACAAAGACTGATCGCGGTCGCATCCATCACTTTGAGGCCTTTTTTAAGCACATCGATGTATTTGATCTTGTCAAAACGCTTCGCGTTCTTTACCTTTTTCGGATCGTCCGAATAGATACCATCCACCTTGGTCGCTTTCAGGATGACTTCGCAGTCCAGTTCGACCGCGCGTAAAGCGGCGGTGGTGTCTGTCGTAAAATAGGGATTTCCGGTGCCGCCCACCAGGATCACGACCCGGCCTTTTTCAAGGTGACGCACCGCGCGGCGGCGGATAAACGGCTCGGCCACCTGTGCCATTGCGATGGCCGTTTGCACACGCGTGAACACGCCTTTGCGCTCGAGCGCATCCTGCAGGGCCATGCCATTTATCACGGTGGCGAGCATTCCCATGTAGTCCGCAGTCGCACGTTCCATTCCACGCTCTTCGGCCTGCACACCACGGAAAATATTCCCACCGCCAATGACGATGGCGATCTCGACACCAAGGTCCTTGATTTCCTTTAGCTCATCTGCAATGCCGTCGATGACCTTCGGATCGATGCCGTATTGCCGGTCGCCCTGCAGCGCTTCGCCGGAAAGTTTGAGCAGAATACGTTTGAATTTCTTATTGGTCACGAAGCGACGGACTCCCCGAGCTGGAACCGTACGAACTGCTTCACCTGGACGGTGTCCCCAAGCTTTTTGCCGGCTTCTTCGATCAGGGTCTTCACGGATTTTTT
>JANNFA010000015.1:0-18358 GCA_031379345.1 Candidatus Omnitrophota bacterium
TAAACAAGCTGGCCGCCATAATCTGCGCCGATCGTCATTGCACCGACCATCGTCAATAGCAGGAACAAAAAAATAAATCTGCCCTTTTTTGGAAACGGCCTTTGGATCAAAGCCCAGAGACTCAAAATAAAACATAGGACGGATGTGACGATCATGAAATTCTTGTGCGGTGAGAGGATTTTTTCTCTCACTGACAAATGAACCATCACTCCTTGCTCAGCATAAAGCCCCGTTCCAAGAGCGACGGCCAAGGACAGAGCTCCGAGCATAAGCGCCCAGAACCCTGTTTTCGCCAAATCGTCTTTTTTAAAAACCCATGCCGCGAAATAAAAGAGCGTAGCACCCACGAGAAGCCCGATGGGAAAATGAATCACGAGCGGGTGGATATTCTGCAGGTGCTGCGCTCCGGGTAGCATTGTTTATTCTACCGATTCGACGGCCACATATTTATTGCCGCCGTTTTCATAAAGGTCGCCTTTTAGAGTGACTTTGTCGCCCATTTTGCTAATCACATCTGCGGGGTAACCTGTTTTATCTTCTTTCGGAAGAACCGTGTACAGTTTACCAGTTCCATCTTCGACGATACTTATGGGAATCCCGGCCTTGGCGCAGTCAATCGCGCATTGCTTATGACCTGAGCCCGTTGCGGCCATGGTCACATAGCAGAGCGAGTCAACAAGCTCACCCTTAATTGTTACTTCTTGCCCTTCTGCCATTCCCGGCATCGCCATACCGTGATCATGTGCGCTTGCCATTCCTAGCCACCCCAGGCTCACAACTCCCAATATCACCACCAACATCCATGAGTTACGCATTTTACTTCTCCTTTTTATTTTCTTGTTACCGCGGAACGCCTTTGCGAACCTCAATGCTCCACTTCCAAAGCGAATAGATAGGCGGATAAATGACAAGCTCCATCAAGAAGCTCGTCAAAAGCCCGCCGACCATGGGCGCGGCGATGCGTTTCATCACATCGGCACCGGTTCCCATCGACCAAAGGATGGGCAATAGGCCCAGCATCGCGGCCATCACGGTCATCATTTTTGGGCGGATGCGTTTCACCGCGCCATGCACGACCGCTTCTTCCAATTCTTGGCGTGTGCGCATCTTCCCCGCTTTCACGGCATCCTGATAGGACATGTCCAGATACATCAACATGAACACACCCGTTTCGGCGTCGAGGCCCATCAGCGCAATCATCCCCACCCAGGTCGCGATGGACACGTTGTATCCCAGTAGATAAAGGAACCACACCGCGCCAATAAGCGAAAACGGCACCGCCAGCATCACGATGCCCGTTTTTACCCAGGACTTTGTGTTGGCGTACAAAAGCAGGATGATGAGCAATAATGTAAGCGGCACGACGAACATCAGCCGTTTTTTCACGCGGATCATGTTCTCGTACTGGCCGCTCCACAGTATGTACATGCCCTTTGGGACAGTCACCGACTTTTCGACGATGGCCTTGGCTTCATGAACATAGCTTCCAATGTCACGGCCTGTGATATCAACATAGACATACCCTGAAAGCCTTCCATTCTCATCGCGTATCATCGCCGGCCCCTGCACGATCTCAAGATCCGCAATCTGTTCTATCGGTACCTGAGCACCCGAACTTGTCGCGACCAATGTGTGCTTTAGGCTTTCCATGTTATCTCGGAACTCGCGCGCATAGCGCACATTCACCGGATAACGCTCCCGCCCCTCGACCGTGGAAGTGACACTTTCCCCGCCAATGGCAGTCATGATCACCTCATTGGCCTCCTCCACACTTAGGCCGTAACGCGCCAGTTGGTCGCGCTTCAGTTTGAAATCTAGAAAATATCCACCGGTCACACGCTCCGCGAACACACTGCGCGTGCCGCGGACATTTTTTAGCGCGCTTTCGATGGCCAAGCCTGTTTTTGCGATCTCATGAAGGTCATCTCCGTATATCTTCACGCCAATCGGAGTGCGAATGCCGGTCGAAAGCATGTCGACGCGGTTCTTGACCGGCATCGTCCAGGCATTCGTGATCCCAGGGATTTGTAGTTTCTCGTCCATCTCATCTACAAGCTTGTCGTAGGTCAACCCTTTGCGCCATTCACTCTTGGGTTTCAAGATCACAGTTGTTTCCATCATGGAAAGGGGCGCCGGATCCGTGGAGGTCTCCGCTCGGCCCGCTTTTCCGAACACGCGCTCGACCTCCGGAAAGCTCTTCAGGATCTTGTCCTGCGTCTGCATCAGTTTCTGCGCTTCCGTCACGGAGATCCCAGGAAGCGTCGTCGGCATGTAAAGGATGGCACCTTCGTTCAAAGGAGGCATAAACTCTGACCCCAGTTTGAAGTAGACCGGAATAGTGACCGCAAAGAGTAGCAACGCCGCAAGAATGGTGCGCTTCGGAAACTTGAGAGACCAACGTACGACGGGTTCATACACTTTGAAAAGCCTACGACTAACAGGATGTTTCTCTTCCGGATAATAGCGGCCGACGAGCACTGTGCTCGCAATACGGGAGAGGAATTTCGGCTTGAAATTAAAAGGCTCCATGCGGGCGAATGACATGCGCAAGGCAGGGTCTAACGTCACCGCCAATATGGCAGCAATGGCCATTGCCAGGTTTTTGCTTAAGGCCAGAGGCCGGAAAAGACGACCTTCCTGGTCCACTAAAGCAAAAATCGGGATAAATGCGGCGGCGATCACTAAAAGAGAGAAGAAGACCGATGGCCCCACTTCTTTTAACGCTTCAAGCCTCACGGCGTGAAAATCCCCTTTCTTTCCGTCCGCCTGCCAATGTTCGAGTTTTTTATAGGCGTTCTCCACCTCGACGATAGCACCGTCGACCAAGACGCCGATGGAGATGGCGATACCGGCCAGCGACATGATGTTGGAGGTGACGCCCATGAGATAAAGAGGGATGAACGCGAGCAGTACCGAGACAGGAATCGTGATGATTGGGACGATGGCGGAAGGAATATGCCAAAGAAAAACGAGTATGACGAGACTCACGATGAGCATTTCTTCCCCGAGCTGGTGTTTCAGCGTGTCCATGGAACGCTCGATCAATTCCGAACGGTCGTAAACGGTCACGACCTCCATCCCTTCAGGAAGGTACGGTTTTAAATGCGCGAACCGTTCTTTTACACGGCGGATCACGTTCAGTGCGTTCTCATGATAACGCATCACCACAATGCCACCGACCGTGTCGCCTTCGCCGTCTAAATCCGCGACGCCCCGCCGGATATCCGGCCCGAGTGTGACGGTCGCGACGTCCTTGACCAAGACCGGTACGCCTTTTTCCGCACGGATGACCAGATTCTCAAAATCCTGCGTCGAACGCGCATAGCCGCGGCCGCGTATCATGTATTCGGCGCCCGACATCTCGATCAGCCTGCCCCCGACCTCTGTGTTGCCCTTTTTGACCGCCGCGACCACTTCCGACATCGGGATCTTATAAGAAAGTAGTCTGTTTGGATCGACCTGCACTTGATATTGTTTCTGGAACCCACCGATGGAGGCGACTTCGGCCACGCCGGGAACGGATTGTAGTGCGTAACGCAGATTCCAATCTTGATAACTGCGGAGCTGTTCCAGACTGTGCTTGCCGGTCCGGTCGATGAGCGCATATTGATACACCCAGCCCACACCCGTTGCGTCAGGCCCCAGTTCCGTCCTCACGCCCTCAGGCAGGCGCAACTGTATTTTCGAAAGATATTCGAGCACCCGGCTGCGCGCCCAATACACGTCCGTGCCGTCCTCGAAAATGACGTACACATAAGAAAAACCAAAATCCGAGAAAGCTCGCACGTCTTTCACTTTCGGAGCTCCCAAAAGTGCCGAGACAATAGGATAAGTCACCTGGTCTTCCAGAATATCCGGACTGCGGTCCCATCGCGAGTAAACAACGACCTGCGTGTCTGACAGGTCCGGAATCGCGTCCAACGGAATCTGCTTGAGGCAGTAGAATGCGAACACACAGGCGACCGCTGTCAAAAGAATCACCAGGAGCCGGTTCTTACTTGAGAGTTCTATCAGCTGTTTGATCATGAGCCGCTCCCTTGCCTGCCTGCCGGCGAGGCAGGCTCCGCGCGCTCCGCGACCGCGTCTTGGAACGAAGCTTTGAGCCTGCTCTCGGAGTCGAGAAGGAAATTCGCATTCACGACCACCTTCTCTCCTTCTTCCAGGCCCTTCAGGATTTGGTATTCATCACGGGTCTTGATACCAACTTCCACAAGACGCGGTTCAAAAATACCCTGCCCTTTATCGACGAAGACGACATTTCCCGTACCCGTGAAAAAAATAGCTTCTTCCGGAACGGCAAGCCCTTCCCCGGACGCAGAATCAATCCGCGCGTTCAGAAACATCTCCGGTTTGAGAAAGCCGTCGTTCTTGAGCTTCACATGCACGTGGATGCGCCGCGACATCGGGTCGACCGATGAACCGATACTGTGAATCATCCCTTCATAGACCTTACCGGGGAGCGATGGAACTTCCAGACGGACGCGGTCATTCTTATGCAGATTTAGCGCTTCGGATTCAAATACCTCCGCGTAGACCCACACATCCCCCCCGGGCTTGAGATACAAGAGCGATTCATCGCCTTTGGCGCTATCAACTAGTTCCTGGATCGAATCCTCATCCATGCCCATCCGAAGGAGCTTGGAGCGGGCCGCATCGATACGCGGAGCCTCCCAGCGGCTATCCTGCAGATTCTTGAACGCCGATTCGCGATTACGCAGCGTGCCCTGGGCGATGCGGTATTCTTTTAAATAATCGACCTGTGCCTCATAAAGTTCCGGGTCATACGCCACACGCGCATTGGTCAATACGGAACGTTCTAGTTCCTTTTTAAGAACCGGAGCGGTCCGGATGCCTATCAACTGCTGTTTCTGCGAATTAATGACCACGGAAGCGTAACCGGCCGGCACCATCGTCCCGGAAACCTCTCCCATTTGGTCCATCTGAACGGCCGGTTTGGTTTCAAGCCGTGCCGCATCGATCTTCACCAGGCGCATACCGCAAATCGGGCAATTTCCCGGCTCCTCGCGGATGATCTGCGGATGCATTGTGCACGTATAAAGCGCTTTTTCAGCCGCCAGAGCTGTGCCGAAGCTGGCTAAAAGCAGAATGGCGACGAGGATGATAAATGGTCTTTTATGCATGAAACCCATGACGAACCTCCTTTTTCGCGGACAAAACTCCGGCGGACGCCCAATGCGTTCGCCTGGCGAAAAAGAGGACTACAAACGGTAATCGGAGTAAGTCTGGTAGAGCGGGTCTTCGGTGGGAGGGGATTCTTCGATGGTGCGGGTCTCGACTTGAGTGGAGACCGCCTCAATCGCTAAAGATTTTAAAAAAAATGAAGACAATGAAAGTTCAAGCCTGGGAGCTGCGGACGGAAGATCGACGGAAAGTTCTGGGCTCTGGGTTTTAATCGTGCAGTCACACTTTGTCTTACAACAATCCATGGGCGCGGACATCTTCATCATCGGTGCGCAAACAGGGGTCAAAACCTCGAAGGCTTGAGCCGCCGGGGCTAACACGAGCATCACGCCCGCAAAAACAATGAGAATTCGCTTCGTCAAATTCAACATACTTATATTATACCATATAAAATTAGATGGCATAGTCCCCCCCGAACGCGAAGTGCTTGGGGTCGACATACACCTCCTCGTTCTTCTGGAGACGAAGTTGTTGGAAAGTTTCGGGGCTGATTTCGACTTGGATGACCTCCCCCCATTCCGTCTTGAGCTCCAGCTTCACCATCGAGCCGGCGGGGTTCACATACTGCACTTTGGCCTTGAAAGAGCCTTCCTTAGGGCTGCGGTGGACCTCGAAATGATGGGGCCGCACATAGACCGGCGTGAGGTTCTGCTCTTTTCCCCCCACACGCAGGTGGAACAGGTTCACATTCCCGAGAAAATTCAGCACAAAGGGATTGACGGGGTGATGATAGACCTGGTCGGGGGTGCCGATTTGCTCAATACGGCCTTCATTCATCACGACGATGCGGTCGGCCACTTCCAACGCTTCTTCCTGGTCGTGCGTCACAAAAAGGCTGGTGACATGGAGCTCGTCATGGAAACGGCGCAGCCACTGGCGTAGTTCCTTGCGCACGCGGGCATCGAGGGAGCCGAAGGGTTCATCGAGCAAAAGGACCTTGGGCTCTACCGCCAAGGCACGTGCGAGTGCGATACGCTGGCGCTGGCCGCCCGAAAGCTGGGAGGGAAAACGATCCGCCACCCAGTCCAGCTGAATAAGTTTCAAAAGCTCATGCACCTTTTTCTGAATCTGGTCTTCGGAAGGCCGTATATTCTTGGGCTTCACGCGAAGACCAAAAGCGATGTTCTCAAAAACGGTCATGTGGCGGAAAAGGGCGTAATGCTGGAACACAAAACCGACTCCGCGGTCCTTCGCACGGCGGTCCTGCGCGTCCTCACCCGCAAAATAGACCCCGCCCTGCTCGGCCGTCTCGAGCCCCGCGATGATGCGTAAAAGGGTGGTCTTTCCGGAACCTGAGGGCCCCAAGAGAGCAATGAGCTCCCCGGTCTCTACTTTGAGATTCACGCCTTTTAGAGCGTTAAAGGCGCCGAACTGTTTTGAAACATTGCGGACTTCGATGCTCACACCACACTCCTTGATCGTATTTTGTCAAAACGGCTCTCCACGAGCTTCTTGGCGGCCAATGTCAGGAACGCCACGAACACGAAGAGCGACGCGACCGCGAAAGCCGCTGCGAAATGGTATTCATTATAAAGGATTTCAACATGAAGCGGCAGGGTGTTCGTCCGCCCGCGGATATGGCCCGACACCACCGACACGGCACCGAATTCCCCGATAGCGCGCGCATTGCAAAGAATAACGCCGTATAAAAGACCCCATTTGATATTCGGAATAGTGATACGCCAGAAGGTCTGTAAACCGCTTGCGCCGAGGGTGGCCGCGGCCTCTTCTTCTTCCTTCCCCTGTGCTTTCATTAAAGGAATCAGCTCACGCGCAATGAACGGGAACGTCACAAAAATTGTCGCCAAAATAATGGCGGGCGGTGCGAAAAGCACTTTTATTCCATGCCGCGTGAGCCACGGGCCGATGGCGCTCTGTGCGCCGAATAGAAGAACGTAGACCATGCCTGAGATGACCGGCGAAACCGTGAATGGTAGATCGATCAGTGTCAAAAGCACGTTCTTTCCTTTGAAATCGAACTTGGCGATGGCCCAAGAAGCGGCCACGCCGAATACGAGGTTAAGCGGCACCGCGATGACCGCGGCCAAGGCGGTGAGGCGCATCGCTGAAAGCGCCATCGGGTCACCCAGCGCCTTGAGATACACCCCAAAACCGTTCTTCAATGCCCCCGCAAAAATGCAGGCGATGGGCACAAAGAGAAAAAGAGCCAGATACGCCAGAACGATGAACAAAAGGAGGCGTTTAATCATGCGTCCATCCCCACGCGTCGCGCGCTCCACGCCTGCAGCGTGTTGATCAAAAGAAAAAGGCCAAAAGAAACCAGGAGCATCACAAGAGCAATGGCCGTCGCTCCCGCGTAATCGTACTGCTCGAGCTTTGTCATGATAAGAAGGGGCGCGATCTCGGTCTTCATCGGCATATTGCCTGAAATAAACACCACCGAACCGTATTCGCCTATCGCACGTGCGAAGGCCATCGTGAATCCCGCCAAAAGCGCGGGAGCAAGCGCGGGGAAGATTACTCTCGCAAATATCTGCCAACGGTCCGCCCCAAGGCTCGCGGCCGCCTCTTCAATGGCTGGGTCTAAGTCCTCCAACACAGGCCCGACCGTGCGCACCACGAACGGCAGCCCGATAAAAATGAGTGCGAGCGTGATGCCCAACTCGCTATACGCGGTCTTGAGACCCAGCGGATAAAAAACCTGACCCAACCAACCGTTTTTGGAATAGACCGTGGCCAGCGCGATACCTGCCACCGCGGTTGGAAGCGCAAACGGCAGGTCGATCAACGCGTCGACGATGTACTTCCCTGGAAACGACTGGCGCACCAGCACCCACGCGGTAATGAACCCAAATACTGCGTTCACTACCGCCGCGAAAAAGGCAGTGCTAAAAGTGAGCTGATACGCCGCTAGAGTGCGCGGAGATGTCACGGCCCCCCAAAAGTCTGCGGCGCTCATGCTCGAGCTTTTAATAAAAAGCATCGAGAGTGGAATCAAGACGATCAAAGCTAGATAGAACACCGTGTAGCCCAGCGACAGACCAAACCCGGGTAAAATGTTCTTTTTATTTTTGGTAGATCTCATCGAACACGCCTTTATCGGAAAAATGTTTTTTTTGGGCTTTCTTCCAACCGCCAAAAACCTCGTCGACCGTGAACAGACTTACCCTATGGAACCGGTCCGCATATTTGGCTGCGACCGTTTTATTCTGAGGCCGGTAGTAGTGCTTTGCCGCGATCTCTTGCCCTTCCTCTGAATAAAGATAATTCAAATAGGCTTCTGCAAGCTTGCGCGTTCCGCGCCGGTCGACGACCTTATCCACGACGCTGACCGGCGGCTCGGCAAGGATGCTTACCGAGGGCACCACGATCTCATATTGTCCCCGGCTGATATCATTCACAACCAGATATGCCTCATTCTCCCAGGAAATGGCGACATCTCCGATGCCCCGCTCAATGAAGGTCGTCGTGGACGCGCGTGCGCCGGAATCCAAAACCGGCACATTCTTATAAAGCGCCGTGACAAACTCCTTTGCTTTCGTCTCGTCCTTGTTCCATTTTCCCAGCGCATAGCCCCAAGCAGCCAAATAATTCCAGCGCGCACCACCGGAGGATTTTGGATTCGGCGTGATAACCGACACGCCAGATTTCACAAGGTCATCCCAATCTTTGATTTCCTTGGGATTCCCCTTCCTCACAAGAAAAACAATCGTCGAGGTATAGGGGGCGCTATTGTTGGAAAAACGAGACTGCCAATTGGCCGGAAGAAGGCCCGTCTTATCGCTGATCGCATCAATATCGTATGCCAGCGCCAGCGTCACCACATCGGCATCCAGGCCATCGATGACCGAGCGTGCCTGTTTTCCGCTGCCTCCATGCGATTGATCCACTTGGACCGTCTCACCCGTCAAACCCTTCCAATAG
The DNA here is from genome assembly GCA_031379345.1 of Candidatus Omnitrophota bacterium. Lineage (GTDB taxonomy): Bacteria > Omnitrophota > Gorgyraeia > 2-02-FULL-51-18 > 2-02-FULL-51-18 > JAHFFM01. The sequence goes on from JANNFA010000015.1 coordinate 9,088, forward strand.
GCTGCAAACGCGCTATTGAAATCCTGATAAAAGGCACCGGTTGGATCATAGGAAACATTGAGAAGTGAGACGCTTTTTTCTGCCATCACCGGGACTGCAAACACCGCGCTCAAAAAAAGCGAGATAAAAACTGCTTTAAAATTATTCATAGAGCCTTAATTTATCTATATAAAATACATCAATGGTTTTTCGCGTACCTGCTCCTGAACCTGTAGGACCTTCTCGACACTTGTGTTGTCCAGGATCTGAGCGGTCGCATCGCGGACTTCTTTGAAAAGAATACGGATGCCGGCCGACTCGTCATCACTGCAATCCCGACATTTGTGATGAAGCGATTGGCTCACGCAAGGGATCAAAGCCAAGGGCCCCTCCATCAGGCGGATGATATTCCCAAACTTGATGTCTCCCGCCGGCTGGCCCAAGGAATACCCCCCGCCCTTTCCCTTCTTGCTTTGTAGAACACCTTGATTCTTGAGCTCAAGGAGGATGGCTTCCAGGAACTTCTGAGGAATACGGCCTCTTTTGGCTAGCTCTGAAATAAGCACAGGCCCCCTACCCTTCTTCTCATCGGAAGCCAGGAGCATCAAAGCCTTTAACGCGTATCGTGTCTTTTGGGATATCATAATCTATATACTCTATAGGTTTAGTAGATTATACATAAAGACCCCATTTTAGTCAAGAAGGGTCTAAATCTATTATTTTCCCTGCTCCAGGGTGCGTGGGTTGAACCGAAGGTTTCTTAATTGCGGGGCAAATACGGCCGCCATGGCTGCTACGCCGAGCGTCAGGGCCCCTCCTACCGCCACGCAGGGCACTACGCCTATCCAGGCTGCCACAAAGCCGCTCTCAAAAGCGCCCAACTCGTTGGAGGCCACAATAAAGATGGAATTCGTTGCCGCGATGCGGCCTCGCAGATGATTGGGTGATAGAAGACGCATCATCGAGCGGCGGATGACGACACTTATTCCATCAAAGATGCCACTCATAAAAAGTGCGGCCATAGAAAGCCAGAAATTTTTCGAGAATGCGAATGCAATCATACTCAGCCCGAAGCCCACCACCGTCAAAATAAGGTTTCTTCCTGCCTGCGCGATAGGAGGCCGGTGCGTTGCCATGAGCGAAACAAGAACAGCGCCGAGAGCGGTGGCCGCATTTAAAAATCCCAAGCCCCGAGCGCCGACATGCAAGATATCATCAGCGTAGATAGGCAATAATGCGACCGCCCCTCCAAAAAGTACCGCAAGCAGGTCCAGCATCATCGCAGCGGAAAGAGGCTGGCTCTTAAATACAAAATTCCAACCGAGCGAGATGCTTTTTAACATGTCTTCCCGCTCTTTAGGAACTTCCTGGAATTTATCCGAGATAAACAGCGTCGAGAACCAAGCGAGAATGTACCAGCTTGTAATAATAGTATAGGAGCCCACCGGCCCCCAAGCCTCAAAAACAAAACCTATCGCTGCCGGACCCAGGACGGAGCATGAGAGCCAGACGCTGGATATCCACGAGGAGGCATTTACCGTCAGATGACGAGGCACGATCTGCGCTTCAAAGGCGGCACTCGCAGGATCGGCAAAGCTCCGTGCAACCCCGGAAAAAAATATCACACCGTAGAGTCCGAACAGCGCGGACGCTCCGCTAAGCATAGAAAAATAAACCAGCAACCCTCCGCACAGGCAGGAAAAAGCCCTCGTGTAAAGCAGGATATTTCGCCGGTTATAGCGGTCCGCCGTATAACCGCCGAAAAGCACGAGCGAAATAGCGGGCACTGCCTCGACTAGGCCGAGCCATCCCAGAGCAAGCGCGCTGTGTGTCAGCCGGTAGATCTGGAAACCGATCACGACGAGCAAGGCACGACTCGCCAGCGTGGAAAAGGCCACGGCCAGGATAAAAAACCGTATATCGGATATTTTCAGCGCGTCGCTGAATTTTCTGGGAGCTTCAGGTTCCATGCGGATATTATGACGTTTCTATTCCCATAATGAAAGGCTACGCAAGAACCACAGCCAGAAGACTCGCAGATCTTCCACTCCTTCGCGAAGGATTCCGGGGTGGTCGCCGGTTTGTAGGCTCCGACGGTGATATTCATTTTTAAAGGATATTTTGTCCGCGTTTTGGCGTCAATCAAAAATCTTTCGTATTCCGCGGGATCCGCCGAGTAATCCATCACCGTCACAAAATCCACCAGCGACCGGTCGAGCCAAGAGGGCCAATCCTGGAACGCTTCCTCATAAGCACGTGCATAGGGCATACAACCGGTTGTGGATATCTGGATCTTTGGACGGATCGCGCGGGAGCTTTTGACAAGTGACTCCAAGAGATGAGTCACCAACGCACGCTTTCGTTCTTTTATGAAAGGGTCTGTTTCGGGATGCGCATCCGGATAACGGATGTAATCAAACTGGAGACCGTCCAGTTTCGGATAAGCTTCAAGCACTTCCCCGACAAGCCCCGTAAGTTCTTTGCGAACACGGCGGTCTCCGGGCTCCAGAAAATACTGATTATCGATCTTATAATCAGCCAGTTTCTTTTTTGATGTTCGGTCTTGGGTCAAGATGGCCACTCCGTATTTTTTAAGGAGCGGAGCCTCCTCATTTCCGCTCAAGCTCAAGAGATTCATCCAGGCATGTACTTGAATGTGAGAGGCATGAGCTTCGCGGATAAGGACAGTAAAAGGGTCCTCGCCTATTTTCTTCAAACCAGTCCTATATAAAGACGTATCGGCGATCTTGGAAGGGAACCAAGCTTTATTGGCACGGTAAACTTGAACATACATTATGCTTATGCGAGAATTTTTGCAAAACTGGACGAGCTCAAGAATGCTCTGTCGGCTAGAAAGGACTTGCGGGTCCTGGATCATGGAGACAAAAAGACTGCGGGGGGAATTTTCGGCGGCTCCGGCAATGCCAGGGAGAAGCAGGAAGGCCGTCAGGATAAAAACAAGCCTTTTCAACCGTTTGAGGAACTCAGATGTCCGGATTTTTTGAGCACCCTGGCAAGAAGATAGAACAGGCACATCAGGCCGAACGGTGCCCAATAAGGAATGAGGGCTCCTGCTGTTTCGGCACCCCTGTAGAGATACGCTTTCCAGCCTGCGATAAGGAAGACCCCTGAGACGGAGCCAAAAACAGTCCCGTAATCCTTACGGATGGCCCTCTTCCAATCGTAACGGAAGTCCTTGAGCGAAGCCTCTAAACCCGTGAAGTTAGGGATGAAACGATTGACCGACTTCGTGTACCGCTCGTATTCTTCCCCGAACTGTTTTCTTAAATAATTCTCCTCTGTTTCCGTAATGGCTAGATAGACAAAAACAAAAAAGGGCGCGGCGACCGCGTAGGAAACCCATGAACCGTACACGATAGCCAGACCGATCCCAATAAGAAGATTTCCTGTATACATGGGGTTACGGCAATGCGCGTAGAAACCGCGGATAACCAGGGTCTCGGCGAATACCTTGCCGTCCTTCCCTCCTCTTTTGATGTAGGCATAGCCGATCACCGCCAGCCGCAGCGCCTGACCGGATAATGCAAGAACCGCGCCAATCATGATCATCGCGCGGTCGATAGAAAGGTCATTGAAGAAGAGGTTGGGCCTGGACAAGAGGGCGACCAAGACGAACACGATCGGGAACACGGCGTTGCGGTACTTAAAGAAGAAGGCTCCCGACTTCAACATAAGGGGCTTCACTTGATGGCAACGATCCCACAAAAGTTGTACCAGCGGAAGAAAATATCACAACCCTTGAAGCCGTTCTTTAAAAGAAGTTCCCGGTTCTCATCGAAATGGTAAGGCACAAGAATATTTTCGAGGGCTTCGCGTTTCTGGGCGATCTCGAGTTCGCTATAACCGTTCCTCTTTTTAAAATCATAATATTTTTTAATGAACATACGGTTCAAGGTCGAGTCTTGACTTAACACCTTCTCGATCAGGATCAAGCATCCGCCTTCGCGAAGGCCCTTGGAAATGTCTTTGATGACACGTTGGCGATAAAGCGGCCGGATGAACTGCAGCGTCAGGTTCATGATAACGACTGAGGCATTCTTCACGGGAACGCCCTTGTTCAGATCCAGATGAAGCAGCTCACATTTTCTGGAGAAATTCTCTTTTTTGAGCTTCTCTTTGGCTTTCTTGATCATTTCCGGCGAAGAGTCGATACCCACGAACTTGACGTTCTGTGGAACACTGTCTTGGATGGCTATAAAACTCTCGCAAGTCGAACAGCCGAGGTCGTAGATGCTGGTATTGGGGTAAGCGAACTCGGAGGCGATCTCCCCTATCATACGCTGGAGCTCGTGGTAGAAAGGCACCGAGCGGGAGAGCATATCATCGAAAACATCGGCCGTTTTCTTGCCGAAATTAAAGTTTTCTATCCGACCGGCCTTTTTCCTGAATATTTTGTCCTTGGGCATGGCCGTATTCTACCATTCGGCCATGGAGGGCGCCAAAACTTTAGCTAAAGTCGGAAAGCCGCTTGGGTGGCAAAGCGGCACGAAGTGCGTTCAGAACTGCAAGAAGGTCTATCCCCTCCTGCGCAAGGGCGCCCGCGACAGGAGACAAGTGGCCTCTTGCCGCAAGATACATCCCGATAAAACTCAACACCATGCCGCCGAGAGCGCTCTGAAAGGCAACCTGCCGCAAATGACGGCCGATATGGATAAGCTCATCCACCTTCGCCAGGGAACTATCCATCACTACGGCCCCGGCGGCTTGGCTGGTGATATCGCTGTTCTTTCCGATGGCGACTCCCACCGTCGCCGCCATCAACGCCGGTGCGTCATTAATTCCATCTCCGACATAAAGAGTTTTCGCATTGGCTGTTTCTTTCCTCACAATCGCGAGTTTTTCTTCCGGGCTTTTCTCGGCGTATATCTCGTCGATACCCACTTTCTCCGCAAGATATCTCACCTCCGTCTCACGATCACCCGAAACAATTATGGCGCGCTTCAGTTTGTGTTTGGGTCCCAAATGCCGGATGAAAGAAGCGCCTTCCACACGGGGTGTATCGCGAAAACGCAGAGTCGCGGCATAATCTCCATCGACCAACACAATACATTCAAGGCCTGAGGAAATTGGGGGTAAGCGCTTCTGATCTTTTGGTCCCAGATTGTTGCGTCCTGATATCTGTACCTTGTGTCCTGATACCGTTCCCATCAATCCCAGACCCGGCACGACGCGTATTTCAGAGGCTTCGTGCAAGACCAGTTTCTGATCATGGGCCGCCTTCAAAATGGCGATTGCCAGCGGGTGTTTCGAATATCGCTCCATACTCGCCGCCAAACCCAGGACCTCGCCCTGGGAACGGCCCGGCTCACAAACAGATTCAGAAAATTCTGGTTCCCCGTAGGTCAGCGTGCCTGTCTTGTCAAAAATGGCAACGCGGCACTCTTTGATGAGCTCAAGCACGGATGGGTTCTTGATGATAATCCCTCTTTTTGCAGCCAGAGAGATGGACCCAAGAATGGCCACCGGAATCGCAATAAGGAGCGGGCACGGCGTCGCAACGACAAGTACTGAAAGGAACCGCTTCACATCGCCGCTTAAGAACCACGCCAGCAGGGCGACAGAAAGCGCGAGAGGCGCGTAAACAGCCCCCAAGCGTTCGGCCAGCCGCCTCAGACGTGGCTTGTTCTTTTCAGACGCCTTGAGCACTTCCACGATCTGTGCGTAGCGTGAATCAATAGGAAGCTTTGTTGCGGTGATGGTTAGCGGGGATTCTCCGTTAATCGCTCCAGAAATCACGGCCGAGCCAGGTGCCTTGTCTATCTGAAAAGGCTCACCGGTCAAATAAGCCTCGTTCATCGTGCCATGCCCTTCGGTCACCACCCCGTCGACCGGGCAGATCTCGTGGGGAAATACCTCAAGAGAGTCGGCGACTTGGATATCCTCTGCCCGAATCTCACTCAATTGAACACCATTTTTTCGATGAGCTAAGGTGGGCATGCGCTTGGCCAAAGCCTGTAACACCGAAGAAGCGCTTTTCACGGCGTAGTCTTCCAGGGCACCACCGCTTAAGAACATAAGGACAATGATCGCGCCTGCCAGGTATTCCCCAAAAAAAATAGAAGTAATGACGGAGAGTCCGGCCAGAAAATCGGTGCTGAGTTCCCGGCGGCGGAGACCCGTGACCAGGCTGACCAACATCGGGACCCCTCCGAAAAAAAGGGTCAGAAATAGCGGGGTATCGAAAACGAGGCTGGAGCTGCGGGATATAAATCGAAGAAAAAGATGAGAAGCAACCAGGAGAGCAGCGCCAACCACCATCACCGTGCTTTTTCTCATGCCTGATTATACAGCGTAATCCGTCCCTACGTCATGCGCGGCCGGACTAACGCCTACGCGTGGATATTAAAGAATGCCTTCAAGAGTGTGAAGGAGATAAAAGTGACCCACAAAGAGCCGAGGATATTCAATAAAAAGCCCGTTCTTGCCATCTGAGGAATTTTGACCCGGCCGCTGGCAATTACGATGGCATTCGGAGGAGTGCCAATGGGCATCATGAACGCCAGCGAGGATGCCACCGTCGCGGGAATCATCAGCAGGTACGGATGTATTTCAAGCGTTCCGGAAGCGGCCGCTAAGAGAGGCATCATAATCGCGGTCTGAGCGGTGTTAGACATCAGCTCGGATAGAAAGCTAGTCGCCAGGCACAATAGGAACACCAATAGGACGACCGGCATTCCTTGTAGAGCGTGGAAAGATCCAGCGATCCACAAAGCGAGGCCTGTTTTGTGAAAACTCTCCGCCAGTGCAAAACTGCCTCCAAAAAGAAGGATCACTTCCCATGGCAGACGCTTGGCCCATTCTAGATCCAAAAGCTTCCCGCCCTCCCCCTTCCCGTCCGGAATAAAAAACAACAGTGCTGTTGAAACCATGACGATTGCTCCATCATGGACTTTTTTTCCAGGCCAGATCCATGCGATCAAGGTCAGAACAAACACGGTCATCACGCGTGTTTCGGCGGTCGTCCACTTTCCAAGGGACGCGGATCCTTCCGAGAGGAACCTCTCCGACCCCGTCTCATCGGGCCCGCCCTTCCGGATGACAAAGAAAGCCAGATAGACCCATGTCATAATCAAAAATCCCAGTGACAACGGGAGAGCCCAGGCGGACCACTGCCAGAAACCTACCGGCGGAAGTTCCGGAAAAAAATTCTTCGCTTCACCCACAAATATCAGATTAGTCGGCTTCCCGATGAGTGTCGCAACGCCCCCAATACTCGAAGCGTAAGCGATGCCAAGCATTAGCGCCAAGCTGAAACTTTCCGATCTTCTTTCAGAAACGCCATCGATCACTGCCAAGCCGATAGGCAGCATGATGAGGGCCGTCGCGGTATTGGAAACCCATAATGAAATAAAGGCGGTCGCCAGCATAAAACCTGCCAGCATGTGACGCGGGCCCTTGCCGACCCTGCGAATCACAAAATAGGCGACTCGTTTATGCAATCCGGCTTTCTGGATCGCCAATGCAAGCATGAAACCGCCTGTGAAAAGGAAGACGTTTGGGTCAAAGTATTTTTTCAAAGTTTCTTCAACAGGAAGAATGGAGAGTAGCGGGTAGAGTGCCAGCGGTAAAAGCGAGGTAAGCCCCATACCAGCGGCCTCAGTGACCCACCAAACGATTATCAGAACCGCCGCGGCGGCAGCACGCCGAGCCTCAGGAGATAAACCGGAAGGTGAGGGTAAAAACAAAATCAGGAAGAACGCAATCAGGCCTAGCCACAGACCGATGCGCTTCTTCACAACCTAAATCACACTTCTTCGTCGAGTGATTTTAAATAGGCAACCAGGTCGGCTAGCTCACGGACGGTCATCGTGTCGCTAAAATCCCCCATTCGCGAGATGCCCTTGACGGTATCAGGGGTCTGGGTCCCGGGTTTGATAGCGTGTGAGGGGAAAACGATGGAATCGGCCAGAAAATCAGACTTGTAACGCGACTGCGCCACACCCAGCTTGGGACCGGGACGAGCCGCGACAGTTCCTTCCATGGCGACATCGCCGCGCACCTCGTGGCAAGCGCTGCATTTCAAAACCACAAACGTCTCGCGGCCTCTTTCAGCATCGCCCTCTGGAAGGCTCAATCTTTCGACGGCGGCATGCACTGAGACGGGGAGTAAGATCGAGAAGAAAAAAATCAGGGCTTTTTTAAGCATTGGCTTTCCTTCTTAAAGATCAGGCGGATACTGCGAGTCTGCGGGTCCAGAGGTTCCAGCGACGCAGACGAGTTTCAAAGACCTGGCGCGCCCGTTTTTCGAATTCGATAGAAGCGCGTTCGCGGCTGGCTTCCCATTCCTGCAGTTTTTGTTCGAGAAGCCGGTGATTCCAGTCCAGAATGCGCATGGCGCGCGAGGATTCTTTCAATCTCCCGGCAGACCGCGACACAAGAGTCTTCTGGGCCGCCAGTCTGGCGCGTAATATTTGAAAAACAGGCGTACGGCGGAGACCCGTGGCCCATCCGATCTTTGCAAGAAATGCGATGGCCCACTTGCTAGGGTCCCAGTGATACCAACGGATACCGTTCCGATAATCGGTCGGAAAATGGTGGTGGTAATTGTGGTAGCCTTCGCCGTTCGTCATCATGGCTACGAACCAATGGTCCTTGGCAGTAGCGTCGATATCGTACGTCGCCGTCCCGAAAGTGTGGCAGACAGAATTAATACAAAAAGTCGCATGATAAACAAAGGTGAGCCGCGCGCAAACGGCTAGAACGAATGCGCCAAGAGCATGACCGCTTAAAGCGCCAAGCAGGACCGGAAGAAGAATGCCCGCACCCGCGGCCCAGAAAATATAGTATTTGTCCTGGTGCATCAGCATCTTGTTCTTCATAAGGTCGGGAACATTGTCGAAATTAGGCTCCTGCTTCCAAAGGGTCATCCAGCCGATATGGGCGTACCAAAATCCCTTTTTAATACTATAAGGATCCTGCTCGGTATCCACATAACGATGATGGTCGCGGTGGCCCGAGCACCATATCAGCGCCGGCTGTTCAAATGCGGCTGCGCCGAAGAAAAGGACGAGGAATTCAATGAAAGGATTCGTCTTAAAAGCGCTGTGCGCATAAAGCCGATGATAACCCACGGTGATACTCATGCCGGTGGCGACCACGAAGAAAAGGGTGAGCAGGACCTCCCAAAGGGATATCCCGTAGCGATAGAGGTACAAAGGCGTCCCAATCAACGCGACGGCCGTCGTGACCGCGAAGAATACGATGATGTTCCAGTTGTAACCCCTGACCATCTTGGTGCTTGTCGCCATTGAAATAGTTTAACAGACCGACC